>NZ_PNDV01000014.1:0-14590 GCF_005930865.1 Pseudoalteromonas sp. S554
GAAAATCCCTAGAACCCCAATTTGATTTTCTACTCGACTTTTAACTTGATTGAGCAACTGCTTAACCACAATGGAAGAATATGATGAGGTAAGCGCATTGAAATAATCAAGATTAATAATCAACAACAACCCTGATGTTTCGGTCTCTAAAAATTTACTACATACGATTTGTTTAAAGCTCTTCTTGTTAGGCAAAGCCGTTTCATTATCTAACTCTAAAAAGTTAAACAACGGCTTTATGACATTTTTGTTAGCAACAAATAACGCAACAACCACTAAAATAAAGACAACAAGAAAATGCACTAATAGCTGCACAGTTTCAGACAAAAGCCTGCTATTTAACTCATCTTTAGAAAACTCCATTACAATTTTTAAATTAAGACTTGGTATAGGAACAACCGCATACATCACATTTTCAGCAACAAATACTTCGCCTTTTAAGCTAATTTCAGACAAGCGGATACTGGTCATGTCTTTCAAGTATGTTGACGACGCCAAAAATGTACCAATTTTTGACTTATCTTGATGGGCAATAATTTTACTGTCGCTATCAATTACAAAGTTATTTTTAATATGAGATAAACTACTAGGGTCAACATACTTTGCAAACAAACTATCCAGTCGTGTAAGTTTAATATCACCACTTACAACACCAATAAATTCACTGTGATTAAACAGTGGTGCAGAAACAGTTAAATAATAGACATCCGGATCATCAATACCGATATAAGGCCCGTTTATTGTCATGTGTTGATTAATTTTAGTCGCGCTATACCAAGGACGGACTCTCGGGTCATACCCTGAAGGCGGCTGCCAATTATTAATACGATAATAGCCATTTTCTTCTAACGAAATAGAAACAAAATCAAATTGATTGGAATCTGTATATTGAGATATTAACGCATCCAATAGCTCATTATTCTCAATGTTTCCGGCAAATGATGACGTTTTTTTTGCAAATGTCTTCATTGACTCTTTGCTAGAAGCTATCCATTGCTCCGTCGTGGTTTGTGCAACAGAAGCTATGGTAAGTTGCTCGTCTTTAACGGCTAACACTAACCAGTTTTTGACGTGAAAAAAGGCAATAACCGCTGACAGCAAAAGACCAAACATCAAAATGCAACAAACAGAGATAAGTAACTTTTTCTTATGAGAAAGTGTTTTCAAAAAAATCCTTTTATACATACGTAAACAAGCAGGAAAAGCATTGAGCTGAAGTTAATACGTTTATGCTAGATAATAGCGCTTACGGTTTGAATTGATGAGCATTAAAAAGATGCTACTTTATAACAATCAAATATTCCGAATTTAAGCTGAAAGCTTTATAAATAATCAAACAGCACTTAAAAAAAGTGATAAAATCACATTAATCACAAAAATAGAAGGGATAATAGCACAGTTAATTTTGTGCTTATTGATATAAATCAGTTTTAATGCAATTCTTATAGATTATATTTTTTATAAGAATTACTTTTTAAGAAGAGACTTTAAGTCAGCAAACGGATTATGGGTGGCGGCGACATGTTCACTATGGCCTGCAACAACTTCCGTTTTATAATTAGCGTGATCAGTATATTTTGCGTGCTCATTATCGTGACAATAAATACAGAGCAATTCCCAATTACTACCATCTGAAGGGTTATTTGTATGGTCATGATCAATATGATGCACAGTTAACTCTTTCAAGTTCGAAAAAACAAACTCTCGAGCACAGCGACCACAAACCCACGGATATAGCTTAAGCGCCATATCACGATAGCCTTTTTCTTTTTGTCGATACTGTAAACTTGTACCTAGCCTATCTGAAGACATAATTCCCATCACTATTATCGGTAAGACTTAATGCTTGTATCACGAGTTGTAGCTTATTGACGTCCATGTGATATAACACAACTATTGAGCTTATAGTAAAGAGTGCCATCCTCTCAACAAACTAGACCAGTAGTCATTGTGCTAAATAAAACCAAGCTAAGCCAAACAAGCTTTAACTTGGTCACATTTATTTGGATGCTATATTTCGGAGATATAACAATAGAAATTTATATTAATAGAGCTTGATAATTAAAAGCCTAACGATTTATTTCATTCGCCCAGTCTACTATCTGTTGGCTAATTTGTTTCTGCCACTGCCCTTGTTTACCTAAAAATGAATGAGTTGCTGAATCATGAACCGTCGACCAGTGATCCAAACCTGGGTATTTATACAATTTAACCTTTTTATTGCCGCTGGCCTTTAAAACATCAACAATCATATCGTTATCTGCTTCAGACATAATCCAATCATTTGTACCCCAACGAAGGTAGGTAGGCACAGTTAACTTTTGCCACTGTCCTGCGAAATCAAAGTCTTGCAATTGATGATAATAACTCATCGGTCTACCGTACATATGCAAAGGCCCATGATAGTTATATTCTGCGAGCTCAGTATTTGCGCTAATAAGCTCCTGGTAACTTTTCTTTTCAACCAACATGCCATAATACAAAGGAATATAAGCCTCATTCATTACCTTTGTTATTTCATTTTGTGATTTACCTTTCATGGCTAATATTCTTCGCTCAATTTCAAGCATATGCTCAAACCAAGAACGAAAAAAAGTACCATCAGCAATGACTGCATTCGCTTGATATTTGTTTGCTATGTATGGCGCAATAGCGCTGCCCATACTGTTTCCGTAGATTAAAATTTTATCTTGGTTAACAAAAGGTAAACGGGCAAGCGCTTGAAATGCTTGTTCGTAACCATTTAACTCAGTATCAAAGTCTGTTTGCGAACAATTGCCTTCACTGTCCCCTAAGCCTGGCTTTTCAACACGCATAACCACCATATTGCTGTGTTCAACAATCTCTTTAATCAATCGTACATAATTAGATTTACGATGAGGTAAAACTTCAATACTAGAACAACTTAACCCTTGCAGAAAAAAAATTGCGGGCCGTTTTTTGTTGTCAGTTAGTGAAGCTTTCGGACGTGTGATAATCACCCTTTGTAAAAAGCCTGCAGGATTTTCAACAGCAGAGTAACTTACCGATACATTTTCAAACTGCTCAACAGGTAATGGCGTAAATACAGCATTAGTATTAGCGTTAACCCCCTTTCGCTGATAAGTAATTGAATAAACAACATCACCAACAAGTGCGTCACTTATATCGTACCAATGCTCATTACTGTTAATTTGAGCATTATTTATTTTAACAACAACATCTTCAACCTTAATGCCTGCCATAACTAACGGCGAGTCAGGCTCTATAGAAGTGACTTGTTTACCAATAATACCTGATGGCAATATTATCGTTTTAAATTTAGCCTGCCAATTTGCTCGACGAGCAAGTAATTCTTGTTCATTACTTTTATTATCAACCTTGAGCAAACTATTATTTGAATAACCCTGTGCTAATGTAATAGCCTGTATAAATATATTGGTTAATATAAAAAAGCAGATAAAACCGAATCGGGTAACACTTGGAATTTGTATCATCAATAGAACTCACTTAGCTAAAACAATGTAAATACTTAGTGAGTAAATATAGAACCTAACCTGTTTATTTTATTAGCCTTTATGTTAATCCTTGAGTTTCTTATACCAAAACATAGGTTTTCATGACTAAAAATTTATCTTTAAGCAACAAATATGTTAACAATAACCTAATGTCATTTTTTTTGACTAACCGAGTATTAAGACATGTCACATTTTGGCTAATTTATTATCTGTTTTTTAGTTTGATTTGGGTAAAACCTGACCTAGGGTATTTATCTTCATTCTATTTAGAATTTATCCTTTTACCCATAAGAATAATGGCTGCCTATACCATGATGTATTGGCTAATTCCGCAATATTTAGTCAAAAAGCAATATCAAAACTTTGCTATAGGTTATCTAGTTTTATTAATAACAGCAGGCTGCTTACAGCGGTTATTTGATCACTTCTTCTATCAACAATTAATGCTTAATGTCGACAGTAATTTGTTAAACATCACGCCAGTATTTAAAAGTATCATTCTCGTAAATACCACCATCATAATAGCTGCGGTATATAAGGTTTTTCAGTTATTTTTATTCGAGCAACAGCAGGTAAAAATGTTAACTGAGCAGTTAACGCAATTAAAAAATAATGACAATCTTTTGATAGAGCTAAAATCAAATAGGCGAACCCATCATATAAAAGAGTCGCAAATCCTCTATATTGAAGGCATGGGTAACTATGTAAATTACTACTTGGAAAACGACGAGAAAATAACAGTGTACTCGTCAATTAAAGCCGCTCTTGAGCCGTTACCCGCACACTTTATACGGTTACATCGCTCTTATATTATTAATACCAAGCAAATATCTTCATATAACCACGAAAACGTTAATATAAGACAACACGTCATTCCTAGAGGCGCCGATATAACAGATGAAATGCTAACGCCATATAAATCATCAAGTTAGTTTTACCTTTTGCCCTTTACCTTTTAGTAATATTAGCGTGAACCTTTCGCCTGCAATCATCGTCTTTAAGGTATTAAAACAATAACAATGACCTGATATGGATAATGCAAAAATACAATTATTGGTAATAGAAGCTCAACAAGGAAGCAGTGATGCATTCTCTGCACTTTGCCAGTATTTTTATCCTCGTATACTCAAGTTTGCTATAAAGTTATCTTCTGATGAACAACTTGCTCACGATGCTACACAAAACGCATTCTTAAAAGTTGCTAAATCAATCAGACGCTTACAAGACCCTAAAGCCTTTAAAAGTTGGCTATATCAAGCGGTTAGATGGCAGGTAATTGATATGGCAAAAGGAGGCAGTAAGCGAAACGAGTTGCAATGTGAAATAGGTATTGAAAACATAGCAATAACTGAGCCTTGCGACAGTACAAGTGACCTTCAAGAGCAGATTAATAAGCTTCCTGATATCGATAAACAAGTCATTCATTTGTTCTATTTAGAATCTATGACTATCCAAGAAATAAGCCTTATTTTAACAACACCACAAGGCACAATTAAATCTCGCTTAAACCGAGCTAGAAATACACTCAAAAAGCACTTAATAAATCATTAAGGATCCGTTATGAATATTGACGACAAAATTAAACAAGCATTAGAAGATGAAGCACATAAATTAGACCAAGTTATAGCACACGAACCTGGCATTTTTAATATGTTAACCAATGCTTATAAAGGGGCATTAGGCGGCTGGATGATATTGGTGACTTTCGTAACACTTGTTGTGACTGCTGTCATGTTTTGGGCCGGTTATAAATTCTTTTTTGTTGAACATTTAAATGGCTCAGAAGCGATATATTGGGGGGTAATATTAATTCTCAGTGCCTTAATGCAAGTCACACTAAAAATGTGGACCTTTATGGAAATGAATCGCCAGTCAACTAACCGAGAAGTAAAACGCTTAGAGCTAACAATAGAACGCCTGATGCATCACCTTTCAGTTAATAACAACTCATAACTTTTGCTTCCTTGTATTTCTAGCCGGCATATTACTATCCGGCTAGAAATGTAGCGGCATTACGCTATCGGTTTATTGTCTGATTTAAGCACCTTTTTACACGAAGCTCTCTGCATCGACCGTTCAACATAATTCTTAATCGCGTTAAACCCTTCAAGACAGTTAACTTCAGCAGGTAAAGTGGTTAAATATTGCAACATAGGCATTACAAGCGCATCTGCAATGGTAAACTTATCGGTGCCTAATAATTCACCGCGATTTATTTCTACTTCAATAATTTCAAGCGCTCGCTGTAATGCCAAACGATTGCTTTGTACAACATCCATTCTAACTTGTTTGTTTTCCCCTTTAGGAAAGACAAACTCTAATAAATAATCTCTAACAATTGCTTTATCAATATAAAGCGCAATAATGGCACAAAACGCGTCATGCTCAGCAGCTAATTGGGCTGACGTCCAATGCGTTTTTGTATCCGAAAAGTTTTCTTGTAAGTATCGACAAATACTTGTTGTTTCAGGCAACACTAACTCACCATGCAACAATATAGGTAACTTGCCATATGGATGTAACTTAAAATGTTCATCACTTTTAAACTCAATAGCTTTACCATTAGCACTAAAACCTGTTGTATAAGTTACTCCAAGCTCTTCACAAATCAACATGACAGAACGAACAAATGTTGAAAAGTCTGGCCCATAAATATGAACTTTATTAGTAGTAGACATGAATACTCACTTTATTAGTTGATTAATACTTATTAGTTTAAAGATTAATCATTACTTTAGAGCCACTTAAAATATGTTCAAGAACATATTTTAAGCTTATGTAATAATATTTTAATCTCCTTAATATAGACAACAAATATGACTTGGAATAAAACACATAAAAAGAATACCAAAGAAAGAGTTCTTCAAAGTGCAGCCCAATTATTTACCCAAGAAGGTTATGAGAAAATTTCAATAAATCAGGTAATGGAACATGCGCAATTAACCCGCGGGGCATTTTATGCTCACTTTGACTCAAAAAGTGATTTATATGCTCAAGCCATTAAAACGGCAGCTAATAATGCTCACCAAGCAATATCAAAAACCACCTCAGATGACATTGCGTCATTAGCAAATCATTACTTGAGTGCAACACATCGAGACAAACTATTGCCACAATCGTGTCCGTTAGCCTGCTTAATTACAGACATTACGCAGCAAGATCAAAAAGTTAAGTCGGTATATACAGATGTATTTAAAGCTTTTATTACCAATATAGACAAATTAACAAATGATCAGCAGCGCTCATTTCAAATAGCAACACTTATGATAGGCGGTATCGCACTATCGAAAGCATTAGAAGATCAAAAACTAAGTGATAGTTTATTAAGTGCATGCCAAAGTGCAATTTCAACACTTGCCAATATTAACAAGCCCAGCACTGACATATAACAAACATAAAGCAGCAACATGCTTCGTCTTATGTGCAATTTTTGCTAAACTAGTGTTGCAATTTATGCCAAATATTATATTATGACGCTTCGTCAACATGACGAAGCGTCATAAATTCGTAATAAGGACGAAACAATCGTTTAATAATATGAAGTTTTGTGACCAAAGTAATACCGAAACAAAGTGTTTTGTCGGTAAATTTAAAAATAAACGCCATGCAGCTATCGCCGATCGTGAACAGGAACTGTTAATAATCGCAGAAAAGCTGATGGAACATGAAGGTTTTTCAGGCTTAACCATGGATAAGCTTGTTGCCGCATGTAATTATTCTAAAGGTACCGTTTATAACCACTTTAACAGTAAAGAAGATTTACTGTGCGCCTTATGTATTAAAGGCATAAAGCTAAGCATGCAGCTGATGCGCAGAGCATTAACATTTGATGGAAATACCCGCGAAAAAAACTTGGCAATACATTTTGCTAATCGAGTTTTTGGGCTGGCAAGTCCTACTTTGTTTATGTGTATCTTGTCAGGTAAGTCTCCTGCTGTGCAGGAAAAGGCAAGTACAGAAAGACTAAAAGAGATTGATGAACTTGAAGTTGAAATCACAGCTATATGTGATCAAACTTTTAGCGATGCATTAAATGCTGGTGATTTAAACGTTAGCATGGGTGTTGGCATAGATGGCTTTAGCTTTGCCAACTGGGCTATGTCTTTTGGTTCAAATGCACTCATGATAGGTGCCTCTGAAGCGAATGTTATAAAGAGCTTAGATTTAGATTTCGCATTACTATTTAACGTAAGCATTATGATGGATGGAATGGGTTGGAAACCGCTATCACATCAATGGGACTACAAACAAACGTGGCAACGTATTGCCACAGAAGTTTTTTCAAAAGAAATGACAGCATTAGGACGTTGATGCTGTTTTTTTTCAAAATCAAATGACGATTCGTCAACAGGATAGGTTGAAATCATGAAACAGTTTTGGCTAAACAGTGTACTAAACCGCCCATGGTTAACATTATTATTTGGATTTATTCTCATTGCGGCCGCCTCAATGGGCGCTCAGAATTTATATTTTCGTGGTGATTACAAAGTATTTTTTGGTGATCAAAGTCCACAGTTAATGGCATTTGAACAAATGCAAAAAACATTCAATAAAAATGAAAATGCCAATATAATCATCGCCCCTAAATCAGGGAATGTATTTAATAAAGAAACACTTACCTTGATAAAAGAAATGACCGATCAGTCTTGGTTAACGCCAAACTCTTCTCGTGTTGATTCTATAACTAATTACCAACATACCTGGGCTGAAGAAGATGACTTAATCGTTGAAGATCTCATTTTGGAGGTCGAATTAATTAATGATGAAACGATCGCAAAAGCCAAAGAAATTGCTTTAAAAGAACCTAATTTATTAAATCGCATGATTTCTAAGGATGGTCATGTCGCTGTAATAAATGTCACCGTGCAATTACCAGATGCAGATACACCTGAAACTGCGCTAGATACCTCAAAAGCAGTGTTAGATATAACCAACTACTTGGTTAATATGACGGACGAATACAAAGCTAAATACCCAGATCATGATTTTTATCATACTGGCATTGTATTTATGAACAACTCGTTTGCAACAGAAGCACAAAAAGACGCCTCAACCTTAGTTCCGGGAATGTTTCTCGCTGTTATTATTGTTTTATGGCTGTTATTACGCTCTTTTACCGGCACCTTATCAACACTAATCATAATAGTAACGACTATTACGGCCACTATGGGGCTATCTGGCTGGATGGGATATTTTCTTAGTACAGCCACCGTTAACGTTCCCACCATGGTAATGACTTTAGCCGTTGCTGACTGTGTGCATATCATCTCATCCATGCTATACGCCATGAGACAAGGTAAAAGTAAGCAAGAAGCACTTAACTACAGTATGAAGTTAAACTTGATGCCAGTGTTTATTACCAGTGCAACAACCGCTATCGGCTTTTTAACTTTAAATTTTGCCGAAGTGCCAGTATTAGCTGACTTAGGTAACTTAACCGCACTAGGTGTAATGCTTGCCTTTGTTTTATCTGTCACGTTATTGCCTGCTTTGTTACAAATATTACCTATGCGAACACCGAAAGTAGTTACCGATAACGACGGCGCTTTTGAGAAGTTTGGCGACTGGGTAATTAACAACCACAAACGCTTATTACCTATCTCAGTATTGGTCATGGCCGTAACCGTTGCCTTTACTTTTAATAATGAAGTTAATGATGTTGCAACAGATTACTTTGATAGCAGTACAGCATTTAGGCAGTCAACTGATTTTCAACAAGAAAATATTAGTGGTATGTCATCTATTGATTTTGCCTTGTTTGGTCAAAAAGCGTCTCAACTTAATTCACCAGAAATGCTTAATACCGTAAAAGCATTTAGTGATTGGCTTGAACAGCAACCAGAGATTGATCATGTTGCGACAATTTCCAATACCTTTTTGCGCCTTAATAAGAATATGCACGGAGATAATGAAGATTATTATTCATTGCCACAAGAGCAGGAACTAGCCGCTCAATATCTACTATTATATGAAATGTCATTACCCTATGGCTTAGACCTTAATAATCAAATTAATATCGATAAGTCAGCAACGCGTATTACTGCAATTATGCAAAACTTAGGCAGTAAAGAATTTACGGAGTTTGAACAACGCGCATACCAATGGATGAAAGAAAATAGCCAGGGTTACGAAATAAAAGCGGCCAGTCCAAGCTTAATGTTTGCCCATATTGGTGAACAAAACATGACAAGCATGTTGTACGGCACCCTACTCGCTCTGGTCTTTATTTCCTTGTTGCTTGTGTTTGCATTACGTTCATGGCGAATGGGGGCTATCAGCTTGATCCCGAACTTATTACCTGCAGGTATTGGCTTTGGTATTTGGGGATTATACTCAGCTGAAATTAACATGGGCTTGTCTGTTGTATTAAGTATGACGCTTGGCATCATAGTTGATGACACGGTACATTTTCTAACAAAGTACCGCCATGCAAGATTAGAAGGTAAAGACGCAAAAGAAAGTGTTAGATACTCATTTGCCAGTGTTGGCCGTGCCCTTTGGATCACCACAATTGTACTAACAATAGGTTTTAGCATTTTGGCATTATCAGCTTTTAGACTTAATGCCGATATGGGGTTATTAACAGCAATAATTATTGTCTCAGCGCTGGCTGTTGACTTTTTATTCTTGCCAGCATTCCTCATTTTATTGGACAAAAAAACGATTAAACAGGAGAAAAAAGATGCCACTTTACAAACAGCTTAGTAGCCTTGTCATTGGCTTAAGCCTTGTCGCATCACCAGTATTTGCGCAAACGGTTGAAGAAAAAGGCTTAGAAATAGCAAAAGAGCGTAAAGCAAGAGATCTTGGTTGGGGTGACTCAACCTCGCAATCAGAAATGATATTGCGCAACGCTCAAGGTCAGCAAACGGTGAGAAAAATGCGCCTTAAATCGTTGGAAGTTGCCAATGACGGCGATAAAGCGTTGACTATATTTGATCAACCTCGTGACGTGAAAGGCACGGCATTTTTAAGCTTTTCTCACTCGACAACACCAGACGAACAGTGGATGTATTTACCCGCACTTAAACGGGTTAAGAGAATCGCTTCACGAAATAAGTCAGGCCCTTTTATGGGCAGTGAATTTGCATTTGAAGATTTAAGTTCATTTGAAATCGAAAAATACAGCTATAAATATCTGCGAGATGAACAACTAGAGGGACAAGAAGTTTTTGTTATTGAATCAGATCCGGTTGATAAGTATTCAGGTTACACCAAACAAATATCTTGGATAGACAAAGTACATTATCGTCCTTTAAAAATAGAGTTTTATGATCGCAAAAGTAGTTTATTAAAAACGTTAACCTTTAACGACTACAAACTATATTTAGATAAATATTGGCGTGCAAATAAAATGTCTATGGTGAACAATCAAACCAATAAAAGCACTGATTTTATTACCCACAAATTGACCTTTAATACAGGGTTAACAGACAAAGACTTTAATAAAGCTACTCTAAAACGCGCAAAATAATGAAGATGATAAAACCTTACACTTTATTACCTCTGTTACTGCTATCGACTTATACGATGGCAGAAACACAAATCACGGTAAAAGCTGCGATAGAAAATCGTAGCTTTTTGCAAAGTGCCCAATATCAAGGCCAACATGATAATCAACTGTCTGCTTTTATTGAGCCAGAGATTTATTACAGTTGGAATGAAGAACAAGACAGCATAACCTTCAAGCCTTTTTATCGTTGGGACGATAAAGATGATGAACGTAGCCATGGTGATATACGAGAACTAATGTGGTTGCACGTTGGCAACGAATGGGAGTTGCGCACAGGTATTGGCATAGTGTTTTGGGGGCAAGCGGAGTCTCAACACTTAGTTGATGTTATTAATCAAACCGACTTAGTTGAAGCCTTAGACGGTGAAGATAAAATGGGTCAACCTATGATTAATCTAACCTTAGTAAAGGATTGGGGTAATCTTGATTTATTTGTTTTACCGGGATTTCGTGAGCGTACTTTTGCAGGCTTAGACGGACGACTCAGGCCTGAATTAGAAATTAAACAAAGTAAAGCTCTTTATGAATCTTCAAATGAAAATCACCATCTCGACTATGCATTTCGCTGGTCTCATACGCTTTCAGACTGGGATGTAGGGCTCTCTTATTTTAATGGTACATCGAGAGATCCCTCTTTTGTCGCCAATCAAGACGGCCAAACGATTAGTTTGTCGCCCTATTATGCGCAGATGGAACAAGTAGGTGTAGATCTATTATTAGTCTACGATGAATGGCTATATAAATTTGAAGGCATTTATCGCGACTTAAATAACCAAAATGCTTATATTGCAACGGTTGCGGGCTTTGAATATACCAATGTTGGTGTATTTGAGTCTGTGTGGGATATAGGTTGGTTGTTAGAATATCAATATGATAATAACGACGTTATTAAGCAAAATGACGAGCACAATGCACTAATGTTAGGCACTCGCATTGCCTTAAATGATGTTGACGGTACCGAAATATTATTAGGTTATGTTCTGGACCTGGATGACAGTGATACTCAAACAAGCTTTATTGAAGCTTCTAGCCGCATAAACGAAAACTGGAAATGGCGCCTAGACGCTTGGTTTATATCAAGTGAAACGCCAAGCAATAACCTATATAGCGTCAAACAAGATGATTATGTACAGGCAAGCTTAGAATATTATTTCTAAGCTATTTAGTACGCAGGTTATCTCTGATTAAGCTAAGCTAGATTGTGTGTCTTGCTTAGCTTTTTTATTTATAAGCATCAGAGTAATAAGAAGGAAATAATAACAATGAAAGTAACCGCATTTGCAGCATCATCGAGTAAACAATCAATCAATAAAAAACTGGTGAATTATACTGCAAACTTAATCAATGGTGCTGAAATAGACTTGCTTGATCTTAATGATTACGAGCTCCCCTTATTTAGCCAAGATAAAGAACAAGAGCTTGGTCAACCAGACTTAGCCAAAACGTTTTTAGCTAAAATCGCGCAATGTGACGCCTTAATCATATCTTTTGCTGAGCATAACGGTTGTTATACCGCCGCCTATAAAAATATCTTTGATTGGTGTTCTCGCATCAACAATAAAGTCTTTCAACAAAAACCTATGTTATTGCTGTCCACTTCTCCTGGAGGGCGAGGTGGGCAAAGTGTATTAAGCTTAGCAGAAAACTCCGCCCCATTTTTTGCAGGCAATGTTAAAGCGAGTATGGCGATTCCAAGTTTTCATGAAAACTTTGATACCGATAAAAATTGTTTAACCAATGAAGATATACAACAAAAACTACTAGATGCCATTCAACTTCTAATTAGTGACGTTTAAGGAACCCTTAAATTTGAGCACTTAATACTTTGCCATTGCTGATATTCAGTGGCATATTTTTCTTGCCATACTATTGCTGCCTGCTCCTGGGTATAACCATCAACAGCAAGAAGTGCGGCCGCTTCTGCAATCATTTCGTTAGTAAATTGAAGGTGTTTTAATATTTGATAAGCGCATGGCCATTGTGACTTTAACCCTGGCCATGCTGCCTTTTTAAGCCAACCACGTCTTGATTTAGTGCATGCTTGTTGTGCGGTACCAACTTCATCACCAGAACATTTTGTCTGCCCATGGGGAAAGTCAATAAAATGCCCCTTTACCCTGACGTCTGTCCAGTTAGGCGTCCAATTAAGCATGACAATTGGCATTTCACTCGCAAGTGCTTGTTCAAGTCGATGCCATAAAAATTCATCAGAAGGATCACGTTTAATAATAAAGTTTAAACCTAAACTACGAATAAGCTCAGCGTCACCATAATCCCAAGGACCTGCGAAATAAACTCCTTTGCCATTAGAGCTGTGTTTGGCAAATATTGACGCACATTGATTAAGCGCTTGCCAACTAGGTAAATCAGGACAGAGTTGCTGTACATGCTCTGGATACCACCACTCTTCTCTAACTTCTGCGTGATGTGCTCCCATATCAAGGACTTTATTTGAGTTTACTAAAGGTTCAAACACCTTAGCCATCGACGGTTGCCAAACCTCCAATTGAACATGCACAACTCCGCGCTGTAATGCTCCCCATTGATCGTCAACATTTATCGCTTGGTAAGAAACGGCTATCCCTTTGTTTTTAACTAGATTACCAAATACATGAGATAATACGCGCTGACTGCTCCACTCATTAATCGGGATGATCAATTGTTTTTTGACGTCGACATCAGCACGAGCTTGGTTGTAAACAACCAGTACAATATTCAGTATTAAACAATAAAAATAAAAGCGCATAACTACCTATGGTCACATAATCGCAAGCATGATACCTAATTTGCAACGATATTTCTCTCATACAATAGTCCAATAAAGAAAATGACGGTACTGATAAATTACTAAAGGCTATCGAGAGTTTTTGTTAACTACCTTGTTTTTAAAGATTTATTTGAATCATTTTTATTGAGCACTATGTTCCTATAAACTAGTTATTCGTAACAGATTCATTTTGATTTTTTACTAATAAGTCACTCACATATCCGATTACGCACGAGCAGTTGCTGTTGCCATGTATCCTTCCGCGCCTTTGGAAAAAGTTAGGTGATGAGTAATACACTTTAATACGTCACGTACATCATGACTAACAAAGAGCATGTGAGTATTGCTGCGCTCGGCAATATAATCGACTAAGGCTAAAACTTTTTCACGATTTTTATTATCAAGCCCTTGGCAAGGCTCATCCAAAATCAACACAAGTGGTAACTTAACTACCGCACGAGCAATTAATACCAGTCTTTGCTCGCCGTATGAAAGCTGGCTAAAAGCCAGCTGCTCTTTATTTTCTAAACCTAATAATAACAACCACTCTCTCGCGATATTAAGTTGGTGTCGACTAGGCGCATCATATAAGCCAATACTGTCAAAAAAACCTGATAAAACTGTTTGCAATAAGTTAGTTGAGACACGATAGTCTCGATGCAATTGTGCGCTGACGACACCGTAATGTCGCTTTATATCCCAAATCGACTCGCCACTGCCTCTTTGTACACCAAATAGTGATATCTGTTGACCATAAGCCTTAGTGGGGTTCTAGGGATTTTCCCCTCTAAAGTAACATAAATCGCCACAACC
>NZ_PNDV01000140.1:0-5639 GCF_005930865.1 Pseudoalteromonas sp. S554
CGACAACGCCCCACCCCCCGCTGCCCCATCCACTTCAGCGCGGGGCAGACTGCTGGGCGGTGGCGACAAGGCTGGTGGTGATGGGGACGGACTGCACGTCGCCGTTACAAACATGGACAAGACTATTTATTCCAAAAAGATTGCTGAAAGCCTCTCATCTGGCAATCATCCAGAGGAGTTCGCAACCCTTTTTGTTACGCTCCTTCGTCAGCTTGTGCTGGGAAGGCCTGTTTCACTCGTAGCGCTCGACGCCGCGCTCGGTTGGCCTGCGCAGAGAGTTGCAACCGTACTTGAGCAGGCGCCCGGTACCGAATATGACGAACAGGGCAATATCCTTGGCCTTGCTCTAACACTTCGCGAAACCCCTCACGTTTTTGAAGTGGAGGGGCGCCGCTTATACACCTGGTGTGCGCTCGACACCTTGATGTTTCCTGTTTTGATTGGCAAGACAGCCCGTGTCGCCTCTCGCTGTGCTAACGCCGGGTACTTCACCTGACATTCGCTGCTCCTTTTGCTGTCATGTGCACTTTTTTGCATCACCTTCTGCTGCAAATGCATGGGCTTTGACGCACCAGGGGATAGAAGTCGTGCCTGTCGAGAGTGCATTCGGTCTCGGGCATGAGATCGCGCATAAGCTGTTAGAAGATAGCGAGCGAAGTACACTATGAATGCGTATTCGATATCGAAGCTGGCTGAAGACGCGCGCGTCAGTGTGCATGTTGTGCGCGACTACATGACACGCGGCCTGTTACACCCCACCCGGCGAACCGAAGGTGGCTACAACGTTTTCGATAGCAAAACACTAGGAAGGTTGCGCTTTCTACGCGCAGCCTTCGAGTCCGGAATCAGGCTCGATCAACTGACGCGACTTTGCAGAGCGTTAGACGCAGGCGATAGCGAAGACTTGCACGGATGTGTCGAGCAACTGCGTCGGAAGATCGATGTGCGCCGAAAAGAGCTGATGGTGATCGAGACCTCTTTAGGCGAGTTGGCGTCCAGTGCATAACCTCACTTTCGCTGTGAGGAGCACGCTACTTAAGGATGACCAAGGTACCATTTTAAGGAAAGCAACTGATGGACAAGAAACTTGCGATGAAACTGCTTGCCCGCGGATTTGGCGCCTGCCTGCTCCTGTACATCGCGGCCCTGGCGTTGGTGTGGAAGGGGCCCTTCCTTTCTTGCTGTCCGGTCAACTTTCAGCGGCCAACGACGGCAAAGGCACAGCCGACAAGCCGGGTAGCGTATTGTCATTTTCAGAAGACGACTGCACCAATCAACGAGACATGAAGCCTGCTGTGCATACGGCTCCTGACAGCCCGATATCAGGACTCCAAACTCGTCTATGCTCAATACTCGTGTGCACCAAAGCGAGGCGAGCATGGCGACCGATACCGTACCGATTGCCGAGCGCGGCGTAGCCACCCTGTCAGAACAGGCATGGGAGCGTGCTCGCTGCCGCGCGGAGATCATTGGGCCGTTGGCGCAGTCGGAGACGGTCGGGCATGAAGCGGCCGACGCAGCAGCCCAGGCGCTGGGTCTGTCCCGGCGGCAGGTCTACGTCCTGATCCGCCGTGCCCGGCAAGGTTCGGGGCTGGTCACTGATTTGGCTCTTGGACAGTCGAGCGGTGGCAAAGGTAAAGGCCGCTTGCCGGAGTCGGTCGAACGAATCATCCGCGAGCTACTGCAAAAGCGCTTCCTGACCAAGCAGAAGCGCAGCTTGGCGGCGTTCCACCGTGAAGTTGCGCGGGTGTGCAAGCTGCAAAAGCTGCGGATGCCGGCGCGCAACACGGTCGCGTTGCGGATCGCCAGCCTTGATCCACTCAAGACCACTCGACTTCGGGAAGGCCAGGATGCGTCCCGCATCCTGCAAGGTGTTGGCGGTGTTCCTCCGCCAGTCTCCGCACCGCTGGAGCAGGTACAGATCGACCACACAGTCATCGACCTGATCGTGGTGGACGAGCGCGACCGGCAACCGATTGGCCGTCCGTACCTGACCCTCGCCATCGACGTGTTCACCCGCTGCGTGGTTGGCATGGTGGTCACGTTAGAAGCGCCATCTGCCGTCTCGGTCGGCCTGTGCCTCGCACACGCCGGTTGCGACAAGCGCCCTTGGTTGGAAAGGTTGGACGTGGAAATGGACTGGCCGATGAGCGGCAAGCCCGCGCTGCTCTACCTGGACAACGCGGCCGAATTCAAGAGCGAGGCGCTACGCCGTGGCTGCGAGCAGCATGGCATCCGGTTGGACTATCGGCCTCTCGGGCAGCCGCACTATGGCGGCATCGTGGAACGGATCATCGGCACGGCGATGCAAATGATCCACGACGAATTGCCGGGGACGACCTTCTCCAACCCTGACCAGCGCGGGGAATACGCCTCCGAGAAGATGGCCGCCCTGACACTGCGCGAGCTGGAACGCTGGCTCGCATTGGCGGTTGGCACCTATCACGGCTCCGTGCACAACGGCCTGCTCCAACCGCCGGCCGCACGCTGGGCCGAAGCTGTCGCGCGTACCGGCGTTCCAACCGTCATCACTCGCACCACGGCTTTTCTGGTCGATTTCCTGCCCGTCCTCCGCCGCACCCTGACCCGCACTGGCTTCGTCATCGACCACATCCACTACTACGCCGATGCGCTCAAGCCGTGGATAGCTCGGCGCGACCGCCTGCCTGCGTTCCTGATCCGGCGCGACCCACGCGACATCAGCCGCATTTGGGTGCTGGAGCCGGAGGGGCAGCACTATCTGGAAATTCCATACCGTACCTTGTCGCACCCGGCTGTCACCCTCTGGGAACAACGGCAGGCGCTGGCGAAATTGCGGCAGCAAGGGCGCGAACAGGTGGATGAGTCGGCGCTGTTCCGCATGATCGGGCAGATGCGCGAAATCGTGACCACTGCGCAGAAAGCCACGCGCAAGGCGCGACGCGGATCGACGCCAGCATCTCAAGTCAACGGAACAACCTGTCAAAACCACGCCACCAGCGGACACGGACATGGCAGACCCGCAGGCGGACAACCAGCCACCTGCCAAACCGTTCGACCAGATTGAGGAGTGGTAGCCGTGGACGAATATCCCATCATCGACCTGTCCCACCTGCTGCCGGCGGCCCAGGGCTTGGCCCGTCTCCCGGCGGACGAGCGCATCCATCGCCTTCGCGCCGACCGCTGGATCGGCTATCCGCGAGCAGTCGAGGCGTTGAACCGGCTGGAAGCCCTGTATACGTGGCCAAACAAACAACGCATGCCCAACCTGCTGTTGGTCGGTCCAACCAACAACGGCAAGTCGATGATCGTCGAGAAGTTCCGCCGCGCCCACCCGGCCAGCTCCGACGCCGACCAGGAGCACATCCCGGTATTGGTCGTGCAGATGCCGTCCGAGCCATCGGTGATCCGCTTCTACGTCGCGCTGCTCGCGGCGATGGGAGCACCATTGCGACCGCGCCCACGGCTGCCGGAAATAGAGCAACTGGCGCTGACACTGCTGCGCAAGCTCGGTGTGCGTTTGCTGGTGATCGACGAGCTGCACAACGTCCTGGCCGGCAACAGCGTCAACCGCCGGGAATTCCTCAACCTGCTGCGCTTCCTCGGCAACGAATTGCGCATCCCGCTGGTCGGTGTGGGCACACGCGACGCCTACCTGGCCATCCGCTCGGATGACCAGTTGGAAAATCGCTTCGAGCCGATGATGCTGCCGGTGTGGGAGGCCAACGACGATTGCTGTTCACTGCTGGCCAGCTTCGCGGCTTCGCTCCCGCTGCGGCGACCTTCGTCGATTGCCACGCTGGACATGGCTCGCTACCTGCTCACGCGCAGCGAGGGCACTATTGGCGAGCTGGCGCACCTATTGATGGCGGCGGCCGTGGCCGCCGTGGAGAGTGGTGAGGAAGCGATCAACCACCGCACGCTCAGCATGGCCGATTACACCGGTCCCAGCGAGCGGCGGCGGCAATTCGAGCGGGAACTGATGTGAAGCCAGCGCCACGCTGGCCACTGCATCCGGCACCCAGGGAAGCCGAAGCCCTGTCTTCGTGGCTCAACCGCGTGGCCCTTTGCTATCACATGGAAGTGTCCGAGCTGCTGGAGCACGATCTTGGTCACGGCCAGGTTGATGACCTGGACACCGCGCCACCACTGGCGCTGCTGGCGATGCTCTCCCAGCGGAGCGGTATCGAGCTGGATCGGCTGCGCTGCATGAGTTTCGCCGGCTGGGTGCCTTGGCTACTGGACAGCCTTGATGATCAGATTCCAGCCGCATTGGAAACCTATGCGTTCCAGCTCTCGGTACTGCTGCCGAGACTCCGCCGTAAGACGCGATCCATCACGAGCTGGCGTGCCTGGCTGCCCACCCAACCGATACACCGCGCCTGTCCGCTCTGCCTGAACGATCCGGAGAACCAAGCCGTACTGCTCGCGTGGAAGCTGCCCCTGATGCTGAGCTGCCCACTGCATGGCTGCTGGCTGGAATCCTATTGGGGCGTACCAGGGCGGTTTCTCGGCTGGGAGAACGCCGACGCCGAACCGCGCACTGCCAGCGACGCGATTGCGGCGATGGACCAGCGTACCTGGCAGGCACTGACGACCGGCCACGTGGAGTTGCCGCGCCGACGCATCCACGCCGGATTGTGGTTTAGGCTGCTACGCACGCTGCTCGATGAGCTGAACACCCCGCTTTCGACGTGCGGCACCTACGCTGCGTAATACCATGATGCCGATCGCTCAATACCATTCAAGCCGATCACTTTTTTGTCTGTCAGTAGACCTCAGTAAAATCTAACTTGAGTGATCGGCATCAGTCAAGAAATTTAGTTTTTTTCGCATCGACTCGCCTTTTAATTCCAACTTTATCGCCCCGTGCACAAGCCTATCTAGAATCGCATCCGCGTGTGTCGATTCTCCGATCATTTCATACCAATTTTCTATCGGTAATTGACTCGCTATTAAGGTCGATTTTGTATCATATCTTGCATCAATTAATTCCAGTAAATCACTCCGTTGTTGAGCCGTTAATGGCTCTAATCCCCAATCATCTAAGATCAGTAAATTGGCAGAGCTAAGCTTGTTGATCAGTTTTCGATAACTACCATCGGCTTGCGCTAGAAACATCTTTTCTAATAGCTCTTTGAGCCTAAAATAATAAACGCTACTCCCTTGTTGGCAGTGGTTTTGACCAAGCGCGCAAGCGAGGTAAGTTTTGCCACAACCTGTTGCTCCTGTGATCAAGATGTTTTGGTGAAGACGAAGCCATTCACCTTGTGCTAATGAACGGATCTGAGCTTTATCGAGTTGTCGTGCTGCGCCATAGTTGAGTTGGGCAAGTGTGCCGCCAACTCTGAACTTTGCTTGTCGCGTTAGGCGATCTATTTTACGCTGATCACGCTGCGTTATTTCATGTTCAAGCAATAAACTTAGCCGCTCTTCGAAGCTTTGTTCAACGTATAAATTGGGTTGCTCGTATTGCTGCAATAGCGCATCACGTATGCCGCTTAGCTTTAAATTACTTAACTGATTATTAACTTGTTGATTGATATTTTGCATAATGAATCGCCCCGTGTTTGCCAGAGACTCAATAACTTGAGAAACTGGAACTATGAAAAAATCAAATCGCTATACATCAGAATTTCGTGAACGTGCAATTAGGCTTT
>NZ_PNDV01000141.1:0-392 GCF_005930865.1 Pseudoalteromonas sp. S554
AATAGTCTTGTCCATGTTTGACCTCCGACATCCAAACAACAGTTACGCGGCATCACCACACACTTGGCGGTTACATGCCGCTTCATAGTGTACTTCGCTCGCTATCTTCTAACAGCTTATGCGCGATCTCATGCCCGAGACCGAATGCACTCTCGACAGGCACGACTTCTATCCCCTGGTGCGTCAAAGCCCATGCATTTGCAGCAGAAGGTGATGCAAAAAAGTGCACATGACAGCAAAAGGAGCAGCGAATGTCAGGTGAAGTACCAGGCGTTAGCACAGCGAGATACGACTCTGGCTGTCGTGCCAATCAAAACAGGAAACATCAATGAGTCGAGCGCACACATCCTGTATACCCCTAGCCCCTCCCCTACAACAACGCGAGGCGTTTG
>NZ_PNDV01000142.1:0-6382 GCF_005930865.1 Pseudoalteromonas sp. S554
AAAAAAGCAGCTAAAGCTGCTGAGCAACCAGATGAGCCAAGTCTCATCGACAAATCAACCAGTAATGTTAAATCTGAAGAGTCACAAACAGACTCTCCAGCAGATGACAAAAAGGCGGCTGTAGCTGCCGCAATTGCCCGCGCTAAAGCAAAAAAAGCAGCAAAAGAGGCACAACACACTGAGCAATCGACTGAGCCAAGTATTGACGAGCCGCAAACCGATAATGTTAAACCTCAAGAGCCACAAACAGACTCTGTAGCAGAGAACAAAAAAGCGGCTGTAACGGCTGCAATTGCCCGTGCTAAAGCTAAAAAAGCGGCAAAAGAGGCAAAAGAGGCGCAGCAAACACAAAGCGATGAAGATACTGATCAAGTGGCGATAACTGAGCCAGAAACGCCAAGTGAAGCTACCCCAGAACAAACCGTCGCCGAAAAGAAAAAAGCTGCAGTGGCCGCCGCTATTGCTCGCGCCAAAGCCAAAAAGTTACAAAAAGAAGGAAATGATCAGTCATGAAATTAACCATGGCCAGTTCGCCGCATAATCATAGCCATAAATCGCTAACACGATTAATGCTAACCGTTATTGCTGCGTGTATTCCTGGACTCATTGCTCAAGTTTTCTTTTTTGGTACAGGTGTACTTATTCAACTCGTCCTTGCTTTTGTGGCTGTCACAGCTTTTGAAGCAGCAGTAATGCTAATACGTAAGCGCCCTGTTTGGCCTGCATTAAGTGATGGCAGCGCATGGTTAACCGCGGTGTTACTTGCCTTGAGTATTCCACCATTTGCACCGTGGTGGATTGTTATTATTGGTTGTTTATTTTCCATAGTGATTGTAAAGCAGCTTTATGGTGGCTTAGGTTTTAACCTATTTAACCCCGCTATGGCAGCTTATGTTTTGCTACTGGTATCGTTCCCTGTGCAAATGACTGCGTGGTTACCTGTTACAGATCTAGCAAGTAACCCTATTAGCTTTACAGAACAATTACGGCTTATTTTTACGGACTTTACCTCTACTGGTTATAGCTTAGATCAAGTACGTGCTGGTGTTGATGGCACTACAATGGCAACGCCACTAGACACTATAAAAACAGATGTAGCTCATGGTTTAACAGTGAGCGAAAGCATGCAAAAGCCTATTTTTAACGAATGGGCAGGCCAAGGTTGGATGTGGGTTAACCTTGGTTTTTTAGCTGGCGGGTTGTATTTACTAAAAGAAAAAGTAATTAACTGGCATATTCCTGTCAGTTTTATTGGTAGCTTAGCATTATGCAGTGCTATTGGTTACATAGCGGCACCGGGCACAGAGCCGGGTACTGTGTTTCACTTGCTAAGTGGCGCAACTATGATGGGCGCATTTTTTATTGCAACCGACCCAGTCTCGGCCTCAACCACAAATAAAGGTCGCTTGATTTACGGCGCACTAATTGGGTTATTTGTTTATTTAATTCGTACCTTTGGTGGCTTTCCTGATGCGGTTGCCTTTGCAGTACTATTGCTAAATATTGCAGTACCACTTATTGACTACTACACACAGCCACGAACTTATGGCCATGGAGCAGTAAAATGATTGTTTCATCTATGGCAAAAAACGGCGCTATTTTAACTGCGTTCGCCCTTGTAACTACTGGGCTAGTGGCAACTATTGATGCACTAACGGCTGATAAAATTGCAGAGCAAGAGCAACTATACTTAACATCACAATTGCACGAAGTACTTGACCCTAATACCTACGACAATGACTTGTCGAAAGACTGTATCGTTATTAAAGATGAACGACTAGGACCATATAATTCGCAAGTAATTTACCGTGCACGAAAAAATAACCAACCGGTCGCCCTTGTTGTTAGGCACGTATCACCAAACGGTTACAGTGGCGATATAAAGCTTTTAACCGCCATATTACGCGATGGAACTGTAGCGGGAGTACGAACCACTAAACACGAAGAAACACCAGGGTTAGGCGACAAAATAGAAATTAAAAAGTCATCATGGATCACCACATTCAAAGGCTTAACGGTGCACAGTGAAGACGATAACCGCTGGGCTGTGAAAAAGGATGGCGGCCAATTTGATCAGTTCACTGGGGCAACAATTACGCCTCGTGCAGTTGTAAATTCAGTTAAAAACGCCGTATTATTTGCGCAAAATGAGTTTGATACTATTTTTACAGCCCCAAATAGCCAGTGTGAAGAGGTAACCCAATGAGTGAGTTAAAAACACTGTACAAAGAAGGGGTGTGGGTAAACAACCCTGCTCTTGTTCAACTTTTAGGGCTTTGCCCGCTGCTTGCTGTGACATCGACTGTTACAAACGCACTGGGCTTGGGCCTTGCAACACTTTTGGTATTAATTGGATCAAATATAAGCGTTTCTATTGTACGAAACTGGGTACCAAAAGATATACGTATTCCCGTTTTTGTAATGATCATTGCTGGGTTTGTAACCATTGTTCAATTACTGATGAACGCCTACACATTTGGACTTTATCAATCGCTGGGCATATTTATTCCACTAATTGTAACTAACTGCGCAATTATAGGCCGCGCCGAAGCGTACGCATCAAAAAATCCAATTCATTTATCTGCCTTTGACGGATTAATGATGGGACTTGGATTTATGCTTGTACTCGTTGTACTGGGTGCAATGCGAGAACTCATTGGCCAAGGTACGTTATTCGATAGCGCCGATTTATTACTGGGTCCGTGGGCACAAAGTTTACGCATTGAAGTGTTTAGCTTTGACAATCAGTTTTTGCTTGCTATTTTACCACCTGGCGCATTTTTAGGGCTTGGGTTACTTATAGCCGCTAAAAATGTGATTGATGCACAAATAAAATCAAAACAAATTGCACCGCCAGAAGCCGAAAAAGGCCCTCGTGCACGTGTTACCAGTTTAACTTAAGGGGAAACGTACTGCTTTTTAAGTAAGTACGTTTAAGTTATATGAATAAAGAAAAACGCTACCAAATACTTACACGCTTGCGCGATAACAACCCAAACCCAGAAACGGAGCTTGAATATTCAAGCCCGTTCGAGTTACTTGTTGCTGTTACACTGTCAGCGCAAGCCACTGATGTTGGTGTTAATAAAGCAACCAGAAAACTATTCCCTGTTGCAAATACACCACAGGCTATTTTAGATATAGGCCACGATAAACTCCGTGATTATATAAAAACCATAGGCTTATTTAATTCTAAAGCTGCCAACGTTTATAAAATGTGCCAAATATTGGTAGATAAACATGACAGCATCGTACCTGAAAGCCGCGAAGCCCTCGAAGCCCTACCCGGCGTAGGTCGAAAAACAGCAAATGTGGTACTCAACACCGCCTTCGGCTGGCCGACAATCGCTGTCGACACCCATATCGACCGTGTTTCAAATCGCACTAAATTTGCTATGGGTAAAAACGTTGTTGAAGTGGAAAAAAAGCTCGAAAAAGTAGTGCCAAAAGAGTTCAAAGTCGATGTCCACCACTGGCTGATTCTGCACGGCCGCTACGTGTGCACTGCTCGCAAACCTAAATGCGGTAGTTGTATTATTGAAGACTTGTGTGAGTTTAAAGACAAAACCGAATAATTAAAGATAATTAAACGGCTTATTTGCATCAATATCCCATGGCATTTATCTAGTACTTTTGCTCTTAAACATTTTTTGCCACGCTTTCGGGGCGATCCCATACTTTTGTACAAAGTGTTTACGATAAATTTGCTCCGAACTAAAGCCTGCTTTTTCAGATACCTCAGTGATAGCCAAATTTGTTGATTCTAATAATTCCAAACTCTGGTTAAGACGCGCGTTGATTAGCCAAGTGTTAAAACTGATACCATTTGCGGATTTAAAGTTTCGGCTAAAGCTGATGTGCACCATTGGTTGATTCTACATGGTCGTTATGTGCGTACCGCCCGTAACCCTGAGTGTGGCAGCTGTATTATTGAAGACTTGTGTGAGTTTAAAGATAAAACAGAGTAAAAGATAAGTTTACGCACAGTGATCAACTTTTTACTTTAAAACAGTTGTAGGACATTCGCTTGCGTGAACTTTTATTGAGAATGAAACATTAAACATGGACGTGCATAAAATATAATTAATGCACATTTACAAAGTATTAATTTCACAAGTGCCAATGCATTGGTTATGCTACTGAGTATTATAAGATTTTATTACGAAAACCCCTATGTTGCCTTTACTGCGTATATTATTAATTGAGCAAGACCAAGCCACTTTAAAAGAGTTGTCTACAAATCTCTCTAAAGCGATACCAAATTTTGAGCGAGACGATATCCATATCGATATTCTTGAGCGTTTTACGCTTAAAGATGCGATAACAAGTGTTGAAGAAGATGGTGATATTCAGGCTGTTGTACTTAGTTGGGATTTACAAAACAAGGTTGGCGAGAGAACGTATAGCCGCTTTATTGAGCAGTTAAAAGCCATTCGATTAGAGCTTCCAGTTTATGTAATTGGCGATGATACTAAAGGACTGGAAATAGTCAACGAGTCAGAAGAAATTGAATCGTTTTTCTTTAAAGACGAGGTTATTTCTGACCCCGAAGCTATTTTAGGCTATATGATCAACGACTTTGACGACCGTTCAGAAACCCCGTTTTGGACTGCGTATCGCCGTTATGTTGGCGAGTCGAACGATTCATGGCACACACCGGGCCATAGTGGTGGCTCTAGCTTTAGAAACTCGCCTTATATTAAAGACTTCTATCAGTTTTATGGCCGCAATGTGTTTGTTGGCGATCTGTCGGTATCTGTCGATTCGTTAGGCTCTTTATCTGATAGCACCAATACCATTGGGCGTGCTCAAGAATCTGCAGCTGCAACGTTTGAGGTAAAGCATACCTACTTTGTTACTAACGGGTCTTCTACTTCAAATAAAATTATTTTACAAACCCTGTTACGTAAGGGGGATAAGGTCATTATTGACCGTAATTGTCATAAATCTGTTCATTATGGCATTTTGCAATCAGCCAGTTTACCCATTTATTTATCGAGTATATTAAATCCTAAATATGGTATTTTTGCGCCACCTTCGTTAGCCGATATAAAACAAACAATAGAGCAAAATACCGATGCAAAACTACTGGTGCTTACCGGTTGTACTTACGATGGTTTATTAAGCGATTTAAAACAAGTTGTGGATTTTGCCCATCAACACGGCATTAAAGTATTCATTGACGAAGCCTGGTTTGCTTACTCTTTGTTTCACCCGAGCCTGCGTTACTACTCAGCCATTCATGCTGGAGCCGATTATGTCACTCATTCAGCACATAAAGTGGTATCGGCGTTTTCACAGGCGTCTTATATTCATGTGAATGATCCAGACTTCGATGCAGATTTTTTTAGAGAAATTTACAGTATTTACGCCAGTACATCGCCCAAGTATCAGCTTATTGCCTCGCTTGACGTATGCCAAAAACAATTGGAAATGGAAGGCTATAAATTACTTAATGCCTTGTTAAACCATGTCGACGAATTTAAACAACAAATGGCATCGTTAAAATACATTAAAGTGCTGGGTAAAGACGATTTTATGGAAATATTTCCACACTTTAGTGAAGATAATATGGGTCACGATCCACTAAAAATCCTTATCGATATTAGTGAATTACCCTACTCATTAAAAGACATTCATAAGTTTTTATTAGATGAAATTGGCCTAGAAATAGAAAAATACACTCACAGTACAATTTTGGTATTATTAACGCTTGGTGGTACTCGTTCGAAGATTATTCGTTTATACAATGCATTAAAAAAACTTGATAGTGGGAGAGTAAAACTAGCCAAATCAACAAGGCGCTCTCGCTTGCCAGAAAGCTTACCAGCCATCGATTTAGCGTGTATTCCAGGCGATGCTTTTTATGGCGAACGCGAGTCGGTGCCTATTGCTAAAAGCAATAATCGTATTTGTGCTGGTTTAGTTACCCCCTATCCTCCAGGTATACCGTTATTAGTTCCAGGGCAACACATCACTGAAGAACATATCGAATACTTAAAAGAGCTTGCCGGTCAAGGGTTAACTATTCAAGGTAGCTTTGATGGTGAAATTTATGTTCTAAAAGGTAAAATAGAAAAATAGAAAAATAACCAGTATTTTACCCATTCACTTAATTAAGTGAGCTATTTTGAGGCTGGAAAAACGTGTTGATAGCTAGGCAAAAATATCACTATTTAGTTGCTCTAAATGAACATTTTGTAACGCAGTTAGCGACATGTGTAGCCTCGAAAAATGATTAAGTATTATTGCGGATTAGTATTACATACAATATTCTACGAGAAATTTGTCAGCAGTTTTTAAACCCTGCTGATGTTATTTTCAAAACCAAATACTTTTCTATTGGACAGGCCTTATTTTATATTGAATCGCCCCGAGTTCA
>NZ_PNDV01000143.1:0-399 GCF_005930865.1 Pseudoalteromonas sp. S554
TAACGCAGCAGGAAATAAATAATTTTTTTAAAGTGTGCTCTGCGAAGCATTATTTACCCTGTGGACTACTTTATGGCAGTGGTATGCGATTAATGGAGGTACTGCGTTTACGAGTACACGATATTGACTTTGACTATAACTGCATTCGAATTTGGGATGGCAAAGGAGGTAAAAATCGTGTTGTAACGCTTGCAGTAGAGCTCATACCGCAATTACGTTCTCAAATACAATTAGTTGATAGTTACCTGCAATTAGATCTGAAAAACCCCTTATATAGCGGCGCTTACATGCCGCATTTGTTACGTAAAAAATATCCAAACCATAACAGACAATTAGGTTGGCAATATTTATTTTCATCACATAAATTAAGCATTGATCCTGAGAGTAAGCAGGTGAGTC
>NZ_PNDV01000144.1:0-503 GCF_005930865.1 Pseudoalteromonas sp. S554
AACCGACTATATGAAGCGAACTTTTGTACGCTTGAAAAGCGATTAATGTCACCAATCTCATAAATAATGGTAAGTGCGAGAATGCGGCCTATACCATTTATTGTTTGCAAGATATTAAGGTGAACAGGATTGTGTTGCTTGGCCATTTGTTCAATATAATGCTCTAAAGGCTTAAGCTCGCTGTGATAGCAATCGAGTATGGCCATATTTAAATTAATGGATCGTTGCACAACGGGGTCAGGGAAGTAGTAGCGCATCTTTTCTCTGTCGCAGACGTTCTTTAAATTCACGTTGTGGGCAGGTAAATTGTACTGGCTGGCGGTATTGGCGACATGGGCTTTTAAATCAGCTCCGTGGCGAACAATTTTAGTTCTTCGGCGTAATAAGTCGCGCGTAGCACGCATATCTTTGTCATACACATAAGCAAGTGGAAAGTTCCCCCCACGGATGAGTTTGGCAATTTTATATGAATCTATTTTATCGTTTTTGGCTTTACCGCCATG
>NZ_PNDV01000145.1:0-2552 GCF_005930865.1 Pseudoalteromonas sp. S554
GACGGTCTTTAAATTCCCGTTGTGTGACGGTAAAATGTACTGGCTGGCGGTAATGGCGACATCGGCTTTTATATCAGCACCGTGGCGAACAATTTTAGTTCTTCGGCGTAATAAGTCGCGCGTAGCACGCATATCTTTGTCATACACATAAGCAAGTGGAAAGTTCCCCCCACGGATGAGTTTGGCAATTTTATATGAATCTATTTTATCGTTTTTGGCTTTACAGCCATGAATCGCCTTCATATACAAAGCATGACCGAGAATAAAGTCGATAGTGTGTTCTTTACAAAAGTCAGCGACCCAATACCAACAGTGCATGCATTCTACGCCAACTACAATGTCACCGATATACGGTTTTAGTAGTTTTAATAGTGCTTCTGGGTCATCTTTAATTTTCTTGTGAACAAGTATAAGTCCTGTATTATCAATGATACAGACGTAAAGTAATCGGGCGTGTAAATCGATTCCACAATAAGAGTGATTGGGGTCAAGAGTGATTGGGGTCAAATCTTGACTTCAGACATTTAAAATCTTCAATGTGTACAATTGGCTGTTAGTTCAGCCACTAAGTTGAGTCTCGTTACTTGCAATATTTCCCCTATGTTTAGCCTAATTGTAATATGGTATTTTCAATGAATTTGTTTATTAAAAGCGATTTTTGTTCCTTTTAAATGGCCAGTCGCTCTTGCCGTTCAGTAACTCTACCTTGATGTGTATGTTCAATTTAACAATATATCTTACTTTACTTGTTAGTTGAGTTTCGTCTGGTACAATCAGTCAGTTATTCGCGTAAGCGAAACGTTGTAGATTAATTCGAGTGGGAATTGGATGAGAATTTTTAAAGCGAAAAGCCCAGCAGGATTTGCTGAAGAATACATAGTTGAGTCTATTTGGAATGGCGATTTCCCTCCAGGTTCAATTCTACCAGCTGAGAGAGAGCTCTCTGAGTTAATTGGCGTAACAAGAACCACATTACGCGAAGTGTTACAGCGTTTAGCGCGAGACGGCTGGCTAACTATTCAGCACGGCAAACCAACAAAGGTTAATAACTTTTGGGAAACGTCGGGCTTAAACATATTAGAAACGTTAGCACGTTTAGATGAAGATAAAATGCCTGAGCTGACAGATCAGCTATTGTCTGCACGAACAAATATAAGTGCTATTTATACCCGTGCTGCGATTAAGCTTAATCCTGAACGTGTAATTGAAATTTTATCATTAAGTCACGAACTTGAAGATACAGCACAAGCATTTGCTGATTATGACTATAAAGTGCATCACGAATTGGCCGTTGCAGGTAATAACCGAATTTATGTTTTAATTTTAAACGGTTTTAGAGGGTTCTATTCTAAAATTGGTTGTCATTACTTTTCAGATCCGGGTACCCGCGAGCTTGCCCGTCAGTTTTATAAAGATTTAACTGTATTAGCGCAAAATAATGAGCACGATGGTGCAATTTCGATGATGCGTAAATATGGTCATCAAACGGGTGAAATTTGGCAAAAAATTCGTGGCGATATGCCGTCGGATATAATGGACTAAATATTTTAAAAAAAACCTGCATTTGCAGGTTTTTTGTATTTGCGGTGTTTTAATTTTCTGTTCGGTATTTTCGATTGCCCGCATCGGTAAATACGATTATCTTTTTTAAAACTTTATATCTAATATACAAAAAAATTATGTGTAGGTGCTATTGGTTTTTAACTTTTAGCGCCCATATATGTACCAGCATTGCGAAAGCAATTGAAAACAAACTCAAAATATTTGGAGAATAAAATGGGTGTATTAGTAGGCCGCCAGGCACCAGACTTTACCGCTGCAGCAGTTTTAGGTAATGGTGAAATTGTAGATAGCTACAATCTACACGAAACAATTAAAGGTAAAAAAGCTGTAATCTTCTTTTACCCATTAGATTTCACTTTTGTATGTCCTTCTGAACTTATTGCATTTGATAAGCGTTTTGAAGAGTTTAAAAAGCGTGGCGTTGAAGTAATTGGTGTTTCTATCGATTCTCAGTTTTCTCATAATGCATGGCGTAACACGCCTGTAGCTGACGGCGGTATTGGTAAAGTACAATACGCACTAGTTGCAGACGTTAAACACGAAATTTGTAAAGCATACGACGTTGAACACCCTGAAGCGGGTGTTGCATTTCGTGGTTCGTTCTTAATCGACGAAGAAGGTAACGTACGTCATCAAGTAGTTAACGATTTACCTCTAGGTCGTAACATTGACGAAATGATCCGTATGGTTGATGCACTAGCGTTCCACAGTGAGAACGGTGAAGTTTGTCCTGCTGGTTGGACTGAAGGTAAAAAAGGTATGGATGCAAGCCCTGAAGGTGTTGCTAAGTTCCTTTCTGAAAACGAAGGCGAGCTATAATTTAGCCCTTTTGTTTAAATAAAAAAAACCGCCAGTTTGAAGTGACCCCAATAAGTTGGACTCATTTCTAAGCGGCAACCAAGGCCTGATTTCGATATTGTATCGGACTCAGGCCTTTTAGTTTTAGGTTAATGCGTTGGGGGTTGTAGTATGCGATGTAGTCGTTGATT
>NZ_PNDV01000146.1:0-1854 GCF_005930865.1 Pseudoalteromonas sp. S554
TCAAAGGTACCTGGTAAAATTTGCTCAGCGAAATTGATGGGGATGAATTTATTTTGGCAGGATAAGTCAGGCTTGTAGTTGGCCATAACAATTTACCGTGAGTGAATAATATCTATTAGATCACAGCAACCCTGTAGTTTCAAGGTTAAAAAACAATCAGTTTTGTATAGTAGGATATGTTTCTAAAAAGAGTAATTCTACAGCCTCAACGCCGCGCTAAGCAGAAAATAACAGTTTGCTAAAATCGCGAAGCGATGGCCAACTGTTATTTTTCCGTTTAAGTGCCTTGTTAGGGTTTAGCCATGCGAGCTGCTAATCCGCTTAGAGCCTTCTTGTACACATGCTTTGAAATTACCCATTGAAATTTCTTTTGCGTGAAGCTCCATGCCTCCCGCATTTGTATAGGTTGTATAATCTTTATTTGGCATTTTTGTAGACACATACCAAGAGTTTCCATCAATATTTTCTGAGCATGAACCAGGAAATGTTAATGTCCACGTTTGTCTCAAAAAGCATTTCTTTGCTGTTTGAATATAAGTATCCTCAGTTTTTACAGTATCACCCTTAGAACCAAAAATTTGTGTAATCGTAACTTCCGTTGAAGGTCCATCAATACCGCCAGCATGCTTATTGATAAAGAAATTCCAATTACTTTCCAGCTTGCTATTTTCCAATATAAAACTATCACACTGAGAAATTCCGTAGTCATGAAATGACTTTAATAGAGTTTGATCATTGTTTGCAAAAACTGGATTGGCTAAGGTAATACCGAACGAAAGTGCTGACGCGATTACTAGTTTATTTTTCATCTATTTTACTCCTTAAATTTTTAGATGAGCTATTTTATTAAATTGAACCCTAACGCCGTGCTAAACGGCACAAAATGCTTGGCTAAACTATGCGAGGAAAGAGCACAGCCAAGCTTTTTGTGTCCGCCATTTAAGCACTTTGTTATGTGGCTATGTGCTTAAAACTTAAACCCTGTTGCTTTAATCGGAATGCTACCTATACCGCTCGTACTTATATGATTTTTCAAGTCTGAGTATACTTCAGCAGCAAAATTATAAAACTCTTGATGAAACTCATCGTCATCGGAACAGTTAGATGACTGAGCGAAGCACTTAGCCGCAGAAAACAACTTTGATATGGCAATTACCACTATCATTTGCTTTAGACCCACAGAACTTTCTCTAGTATCTGGCAGAGGGATAACAGCAAACTGGCCTTGTTTGTTCGTAGCGTGACTTGTTTCGTCTTTTATTTGTTGCAGAGTAGGATGCTTCATTTTGCACAAAAGTTTATAGTTGTGATAACAAAGCTTCCAAGCTTGTTCAAAGTCTTTGTCACTTGGGGGGTTGTTTTTTATTTCACCAAATAAATCTCTTTGTGCAGCCATCTTGGATAGCCTTTGAGGTTTCCATGGAACATCACCATTTTCATCGGCAAGAATTTCTTCGGCTAAATCATCTCTGCCGCTAATACAATTTACTACAAGAGCATTTTCATAAAGAGAAGACGCGACACACGCAGCTTGATAAGGATAACCCCAATTAATAAGCAACCAAACCCCTCTGAAATCACTCATTACTCTTTTTAGTAAAGCGGCAGCCAATTTAAGAGATTTACTACCAGTTTCTTTACCTTTTAAAAATGGTGCTTTAATTGCTAGATTCATACATTTTTCGGCAAGTTCATCCCAAGGCTTTAAAGCGTGGTGATTTTTATCAATTGCATGAACTTCTAGCTGAGCAAGGTAATTCCAATAATGATCTGGCCAATTGTCAGGTGTAATATCCATTTTCATTTTTTGAAGGTTCCTCAAACTACCCTAGGCCACATAGACATAATGACTCC
>NZ_PNDV01000147.1:0-861 GCF_005930865.1 Pseudoalteromonas sp. S554
GAATCTGCGTGTTCAAACTCACAATCGATTAACGGCTCATCGTCAAAGTCATCTTCTAGGCTATTTAAATCAATACTTGATGAGAGCGCTTGTGATAATTCTTGCTCTGTTTGACTTGGTGATAGTTCTGAATCAAGTTCTTCATCAGCCAGCACATCGATATCATTATCCGAAAAATCTGAAACATCTTTTGCAAACTCTCCGTCATCACCTAATTCATTATGCTCTTCTTTTGTCGCGAATTCTTCAGCATCGCCTACCGCCAATAGCTCATTGTCATCAATTATTGGGGCTTCATCAAAATCAGCAGTGGCATGGGGCTCATCATCAAGTTCCTCGTCAAAGTTACTCAGGTCTGCGCCCTTAGAAATAGAGTCAGCCAAATCTTTTTCTGTTTGACTAACAACATTCTCACCTTCATTGCTAGTAGACTCTTGCGTTTCAGCCCCTTGATCTTCAGCTATTTCTAACTCAGGGTAATCCTCTAACTCTTCACTAGGCGTTATTGATTCTGTTTCTAGTATTTCATCCTCAAGGGATAAATCAGAATCTGTGTCTTCTGCTAATGGATCATCACCTAGATCAACTTCAACCTCTTCAATTTCATCGTCCAGATCATCAAGTGTCCAATCAGGGCTTTCTACGTATTCTGAGTCTTCTGGTTGTTGTAATTCATTTAAGAGTTCGTCTACACTTTGCAACGCATCATCGTTATATTCATCCAGTAAATCTTCTGGATCTAAAAGCGTGTCTGATGTGTCTGTAAAATCATCGGCCCCAAAGTCTTCAAGCACTTCATTAGGCTCTAGCTCTTCTTCAAGTGCTGGCTCCTCTAAAAGCTCAGGCTCTTCTTCAAGCTCT
>NZ_PNDV01000148.1:0-257 GCF_005930865.1 Pseudoalteromonas sp. S554
TTGAAGAAAGCGATGACTTTGATTTGGACGATATCGACAGCTTAATTGATGAAGCAGATGAAGATTCCGTAAGTGAAACGCAAACAGAGTCGTTAGTCGAAGAAAACGATGACATTGATACTGCTTTGGCCGGTTCTGTCGATGATTTAGCTGATGCACAAGAAGAGTTAAATGTTGATGATGTCGAGTCTTTAGCTTCAGCTTTGATTGATGAATCTGAATCGGAAAATGAGTCTGAAGAAGAGCCAGAGCTTGAA
>NZ_PNDV01000149.1:0-579 GCF_005930865.1 Pseudoalteromonas sp. S554
CGTTGGCGAAAAGAGTATCGAGAAGGTAAGTTTAAAAACACGCCGCGCCATCAAAGCAACAACAAAACAATGAGTAAACTCCCAACAAAAAAAGAGCTGGATAACATTCAAAAGCTTAAGAAAGAAAATGAGCGTCTCAAGCAGGAGAATGACCTGCTAAAAAAGTGGCAACGGTATCTGGCGGAAGTACATCAGAACGATTTGGATTCATCCAAAAGTTCGGACAAGCCTTAGGCGTCAAATACTTGTGTTCTTGGCTTAATGTGTCGCGTAGTGGGTTCTATGCTTGGCGTGAGCGTACAGTGTCAGCTAGAGCGCTGTCAGATGCTAATTTGTTGCTGAAGATAAAACACGTCTTCAATGTCAATCATCAAACCTATGGTAGCCCACGCGTATTTCATGCGCTAAAAAAAGAAGGTGTAAACACAAGCCAAAAACGTGTTGCCCGCTTAATGCGAGAAAACGGTTTAAGAGCTAGGGCGCTTAAGACTTACAGTAAACCGGCGAAGGTTAAGTTCTTTTATAAAGAGATAGAAAATAAACGCAAAGCATGTGAAAAGGCCACGGCAAGCCACCCGC
>NZ_PNDV01000015.1:0-25033 GCF_005930865.1 Pseudoalteromonas sp. S554
AACTATTGGGGGTCACTTCATAAAATGCGGTTTTTTTGTGCCCAACATTTAGGTTAAAGCACCTGAGTCTAGATAACTCCCAATACCTAGAGTAAACATCCAAATTCCCCACAAGCTATGCTCAATAACACATACAAAAGTTGAGCGGCTTTGAGCGTAAGTATACGAAAATAACAACCCGCCTAAAAAAGCTAAACATACCGCAATCAAATTTGCATAAACTATATGAGCCAGTGCAAACACAGTGGCACTTACAATAATTCGCATACTTTTTTTAGGCATAATGTGTTTATAACGATGAAAAAAATAGGTTCTGAAAATTAGCTCTTGAGGGATAACCGACAACACGGGGTATAGCAGTAACAAAAGCAGCCAATCATTAAAAGAATTACGAGGGAGGGCAAACCAGTTTTCTTGATGGATGATCCCGTAAAACATACCAGAGAAAACGGCGCCTAATAAAAAGAAACTAAACAGACGATTTTTTACAGCAGAAAACTGTCCAAAGCTGGTAAGCCTGAAGCGTTTAAAGTGTGGATCGCTCAACAAAAGCATGCAACATACGCTCATTAATATTATAAGCGCAGGAAAAAGCCAATTTGCTAAATGGCTGCGTAAGCTAAAGCCTACTAGCGGTAAAAAAATAAATATGAGGGTAAATTCAAACCAACGGTATTGATTAGCGTTCAAGGTCGTCTCAGGCTGTTTTTTTATAAACTAACAAGCTAAGACGACATTTTTATGACGAAAACTAGTTTACAGCTTCGTCATCATCAGGGAGGTATTTGTAAAGGGCAATAATTGTGGCAAAAATACTAACAAACGTAATAGCCATCAAGCCAAAGACTTTAAAGTTTACCCAAAAGTCGAGTGAAAAGTTATACGCTATGTATATGTTAAGTGCTGCAATACCTGCGGTAATAGCTACCCACATTAAGTTTAATTTATCCCATAATGGCTCTGGCACGGTTATTTTTTTATCTGTGTCATTTGCGTTTTCTAAAATAGCGGTTAGTGCCTTTTTTACTAAGTTTTTATTGAGTATGTAACGACTCACAAGCAGCATAATGCTGAAACCCGCGTATATAATAGTGGCTTTCCACTTTACAAATTGCTCATCATGAAACACAAGCGTTAAGGTGCCAAACACGGCGGCAATAGAAAAGAAGATCCACTGGCGGGTCGGTACTTTCCCATGTTTGTAATAGCTAAATATGACTTGAATAAGCGATGTTGCAATTAATAAAGCTGTTGCCCAGTAAATATCTACAAGCTTAAACACTGCAAAAAACAGTATAAGTGGAATGTATTCAATTAATGCGTGCATATACTACCTAAATTATACAAAAATAAATTACAGCGTTTTTACCACATAACACTTGGTAACTACAAGGTTGACTTAAAGCCCTGTAAGCCTTAGCCTGCGTGGCTTTATTTATTCATCATTATATTCCCACGCTAAACGTATTCATTGTTTACGTGTATTTAGGAGCCTTATATGAACAAAACTCAACTTATTGCCGAAATGGCAAAACACAGTGAACTCACTAAAAAAGATTCACAAGCCGCTCTTACAAGTATTCAAAAAGTGATTACTAAATCGTTATCTGAAGGTGATCAGGTGCAAATTAATGGATTTGGTACGTTTGCACTTAGCTATTATCCGGCACGCACTGGGCGCAATCCACAAACGGGCGAGACAATCGAAATAGAAGGGGCTAACAAGGCCGTTTTTAAACCAGCTAAAGCACTTAAAGATCGCCTTTAATACTTCACTTCTACTTACCTTTTTATTTGTACTATCTAGAACAACGCTCTTTTAACGTCATGTAGATTATTCATTAATTATAAATAATTTACATGGGGTTATATCATAAATTAAAATTTAATATAATTTTCAATGACTTAAATTTGGCATCCGTTCTGCTTATTGTTTAGTGCGTTAAACACTTAATTAATTTATAAGGAGAGCCAAATGAATACATTACAATCGCGTACACCCCTAAAAGGTAAAAAAATTGCCATTTTAGCCACTGACGGTTTTGAACAAAGTGAATTGTTTTCTCCTCGCGATGCATTATTAAATGCGGGTGCAGAAATAGAGATCGTCTCTATCAAAGAAGGTCAAATAACTGGATGGAATGAAGATAAATGGGGCGAAAAAGTATCAGTAGATAAACTCGTCACCAATACAAACTCTGCTGATTACGATGCATTAATGTTACCCGGTGGGTTATTTAATCCAGACAGCCTTCGTCAAGACAAACACGCAAAAGCCTTTATAGACGGCTTTTTTGGTGCAGAAAAAAACAAACCAGTTGCTGCAATTTGCCATGCACCATGGTTACTGGCAGAAATTAACAAGTTACGTGACCGCACAATCACTTCTTTCCCAAGTATTAAAAGCGATTTAATGAATGCAGGCGCAAACTGGGTAAATGAGGAAGTGTGTGTAGACAGAGGTTTAGTAACCAGCCGCAGCCCAGAAGATTTAGATGCTTTTAACGCTAAATTTATTGAAGAAGTGCTAGAAGGTAAGCATAAAGCACACTAAATTTTAATAATGAAAAAGGGCATTTAAATGCCCTTTTTATGTGTTTAAATCTAAGTTTACTTAAAGCTCTGTAGCGGCTTTCATGTTGCTAACAAACGTTTTTAGTTTTGTTGTCATTGCATCTAAATCATCAAGATTGGCTTCAATAATCTTTACCACTGCAGAGCCTGAAATGGCACCGGCTGCTCCTGCATTTAATGCTGATTTCACATCGTCTGGCGTTGAAATACCAAAGCCTAATAGAGCAGGGGCTGCATGGTACTCTTTTAATTTATTTACAATATTACCAGCGGGCATTTGTGCTTTGGTATCAGTACCTGTTACGCCTGCACGTGAAAGTAAATAAGTATAACCGCGTCCATATGAAGCACACTGGCGAAGAGTGTCGTCATCTGCATTAGGTGTTGCAATAAATATTGGGTCAACCCCATTGTCCATTGCAGCCTTTCTAAACATTTTAGACTCATGCAAAGGAACATCCGCTACCAAAATAGAGTCTACCCCTACGGCTTTTGCATCTTTGTAAAACGCTTCTAAGCCACGTTTAAACACTAAGTTTGAATATAATAATAAACCAATTGGAATATCTGCATTGTATTCACGAATTTCTTTAATGATGTCAAAGCAATCTTGGGTGTTAATATTCACATCAAGCGCACGAATATTAGCGGCTTGGATAACAGGGCCATCGGCTATTGGATCTGAAAAGGGAATACCCAGCTCTAGTCCGTCAGCACCACCATCAATTAAGCTTTTAATGATAGCAATGCTCTGCTCTTTACCTGGATCGCCAATAGTCACAAAGGGAACAAACGCACCTTGATCTTTCTCATTAAGTGCAGCAAACATAGCGCCATAACGGTCCGTCTTAACTTGGCTCATAGCTGGCCTCCTTCAGATAATACTTTGTGTACATGTGCTAAATCTTTATCGCCACGGCCACTTAAATTAATTACGATTACACTGTCTTGCGTCTGCTCTTCTGCATATTTTAGCGCGTAGGCTAAAGCATGGCTTGACTCCAGAGCCGGAATAATACCTTCGTTTTTAGCTAATGACTGAAACGCGTCAAGTGCCTCAGTGTCACTGATACCTACATATTGTGCACGGCCAGTTTCATGTAAAAATGCATGCTGTGGGCCTACCGCTGGGTAATCTAGACCCGCTGATACAGAGTATGATTCTTCAATTTGGCCATCATCGTTTTGCATAATGTAAGTGTATGTACCGTGTAGTATACCTTTAGTACCCTTACAAATAGTGGCGCCGTGTTCATGGGTGTCTAAGCCTTTACCCGCTGGCTCTACACCAATTAGTTTTACGCTAGGCTCGTCAATAAAATCGGTAAACATACCTATAGCATTTGACCCACCACCCACGCAGGCTATAACGGCGTCTGGTAAGCGACCTTCAGCTTCAAGCACTTGTTGCTTGGCTTCTTCACCAATTACTTTTTGGTATTCGCGAACAATTGTTGGGAATGGGTGAGGGCCCGCCGCAGTTCCTAGTAAGTAGTGCGCTTCTTGGTAGTTAGCTGACCAGTCACGTAGCGCTTCGTTTACGGCATCTTTTAATGTGCCAGAACCCGCTGTAACAGGAATGACTTCTGCGCCCATTAATTTCATTCTAAATACATTAGGTTGTTGGCGTTCAACGTCTTTCGCACCCATGTATATACGACATTTTAAACCTAAAAGTGCGCATGCTAAAGCAGTAGCAACACCATGCTGACCTGCGCCGGTTTCAGCAATCACTTCTTTTTTACCCATACGTTTTGTTAATAACGCTTGGCCAAGCACCTGGTTTGTTTTGTGTGCACCACCATGAAGTAGATCTTCACGCTTTAAGTAAAGTTTAACCTTTGGGTTTTTAACTAAATTACGCGTTAAAGTAAGAGGCGTAGGGCGACCCGCATACTCGTTTAATAATTTGCTAAGTTCTGCCTGGAACTCAGGATCTTTTTGCGCTTTGTTAAATTCGTTTTCTAACTGCTTAAGTGCAGGGACAAGCAACTCGGGTACAAACATACCGCCAAACTCGCCAAAATAAGCTGGATTTTGCATTTTAACCTCAATAATTTCTGATACTTGTAAAAGCATGATGTAATTTGTTTGGGCACTTTTTGCCCGGAGCGTCTTCAACCCCAGAATTTAAGTCAAGGCCTAAGGCACCTTGATAAAGCGCATCTTTAATATTGTCTGGATTTAAGCCACCAGCTAGCATAAACGGTGTTGTTGCATCGCGAAGAAGCGACCAATCAAATACTTTTCCTGTACCACCAGCTTGTTTATCACTGTGAGTGTCGTACAAGTGGCGGTCAACGCCATTTACAGGAGTAGGTAGCTCATCTTTAATTGCTTGTGCTTTCCAAATTTCACAATTGCTAGGTAACTGTGTACGCAACGCTTTAATGTAATCGTCACTTTCTTGGCCATGTAATTGAACTGCCGCTAATTTTAACACACTTGCGGCGTGAGCAACTTTCTCTGATGGCTCATCAACAAAAACACCCACAAACTTGAGGGGGGCTGATTGCGTTATGGCTTGGGCGCAATCTAAATCAACACAACGTGGAGACTTAGGATGAAAAATTAAACCGCCATATACAGCACCCGCATTATACGCAGCTTGCGCATCTTGGCTGCGAGTAAGTCCACATACTTTATTTTCCCCAAAAATAACCCGGCGACATGCTTGTTCTAAATCAGCTTCGGCCATCAGCGAGCTACCAATTAAAAAGCCATCGCACAGCGGTGCTAAGCGTTTAACGTCTTGATGGGTATAGATACCTGACTCAGAAATAACGACTTTATCTTCAGGTATTAATTTACGTAGTTTTTCAGTAGTAGCTAAATCGGTACTCAAGTCACGTAAATCACGGTTATTAATACCAATAATTTTAGCATTTAGGTCAAGTGCTCGGTGTACTTCTTCTTCGTTACTTACCTCGGTTAGCACCGCCATATTAAGTGAATCAGCGACCTTATGCAGTGCTGTGTATTCTTCATCATTAAGTACCGAAAGCATAAGTAAGATAGCATCGCCACCATAAATACGAGCCATATAAACCTGATACTCATCTATGAAAAAGTCTTTACAAATAAGTGGCTGATCAACTTGGCTACGTACAAACTCTAGGTAGTCAAAGCTACCTTGAAAGTATTTAGTATCGGTGAGTACGCTCATGCAGCTTGCATATTTTTTGTAAGCTGCAGTGATTTCAGTTAAATCAAAAGGTTCTCTTATTAACCCCTTAGAAGGGGACGCTTTTTTACATTCTAAAATAAATTGCGTACCGGGTCCCGCCAATGCTTTATAAAAATCACGGCTGGTTGGCACCGCTTGATCTTTAAAACTTTCAAGCGGACGAGCGGCTTTTCGTTCAATTAATTCTAGCTTTTTATCAGCAACAATTTTGTCTAATACATTAGCCATGACTTACCTCAATAATTGCATTTAATGTGTCCATGGCTTTGCCTGAACTTAAAAGTGAGTGTACTTGCTGTGCGCCATCTTTAAGTAAATCAGCTTTACCTGTTAGATATAAAAGAGCAGCAACATTTACCACAATAGCGGCGTTGTGCGCATCAGTGCCTTTGCCTTGTAAAATAGCAACGCTTGCATCAGCGTTATATTGTGGGCCTTCACCTGCTAGTTGTTCAAGTGAATAGTTTGCAAGGCCGAAGTCGCTTGGGTTGAGCGTGTACTGGTTTATTTCACCGTTGTTTAATTCAACAACATGCGTTGGCCCATGAAGGGCAATTTCGTCAGTGCCAGAACCGTGTACGATCATTGCGCGTTGTGTGCCTAATGTTTTAAGCGTTTGCGCCATAGGCATACATAGGGACTCGTCGTAGACCCCCAATAATTGCACATCAGGCGCCGCAGGGTTAGCAAGGGGGCCTAGAATATTAAAAATAGTTCGTGTTTTAAGTGCAGTACGCACACCCATCGCATGGCGCACACCGCTGTGATAATGAGGTGCAAACAAAAATGTAAAGTGTGTTTGCTCAAGGCATTTTGCTGCTTGTTCAGGGCTCATATCTATATTAATACCAAGCGCTTTGAGTAAGTCGGCAGAGCCTGAGTTACTCGACACACTGCGGTTGCCATGTTTTACCATGTTAATACCCGCTGCAGCTGCGACAATAGCGGCAGTGGTGCTGATATTAATAGTATTTGACCCATCGCCACCGGTGCCACAACTATCTGCAAGTTGTGAGCAAGTAGTATTAAAAGCCACTGCGTTTTCACGCATAGATGCCGCAGCTCCCGCTATTTCATCACTCACTTCACCTTTCATTTTAAGACTAATAAGCAAAGCAGTTAGCTCAATATCGCTCATGTTACCTTGCATAATTTCATTAAATAGCGCTTTTGATTGGCTATAACTGAGTGATTGCTTAATCGTAAGTTGCTCAATTGCGTGTTGAACATTAAGTACGTTGGTTAAATGTGTACTCATAACGTCCTCTTAATTATTATTTGTTAGGTAAGCAACACTTTGTTGCAGCAACATAGCCCCGTTGGGCGTTAGTATTGATTCAGGGTGAAACTGATAACCCAGAGCACCGTCATCATGGTGATAAATAGCCATAGGAATATCTTGGTATTGTGCTATTACCTCTATGCTATCAGGTACTTGCGTAGCCATTAATGAGTGGTAACGTGCCACCGGCATTGTATCGCCCATATTTTCAAACACAGGGTGTGTGCTTAGATCAATAATTGATGACTTACCATGTACGGTTTCACCCGCATGTCCGATTACTCCGCCATAACTTTGTGTTAACGCTTGTTGACCTAAACAAATACCCAGCATAGGAAAGTGGCCCTTACACAGCGCAATAAGATCCATGAGGCAACCAGCATCGCTTGGTGTGCCTGGGCCTGGAGAAAGTACAAGTAATACTTGGCCTTGCTCTTGGCGCATTTTATTAAAAATAGTATCGGCGCTTATGTTATTTCTATACACAACAAGCTCACCACCGAGCATAGTTAGTTCGTCTACCAAGTTGTAACTAAACGAGTCAAAGTTATCTAAAAAGTAAATTTTGATTGGCTGTGATGCACCCATGTTATACCGCCTCGAAAGTTGATTTTATGGCGGTTATAACCGCTTGAGCTTTAGCACGTGTCTCGTTAGCTTCAGATTGTGGGTCTGAGTCAAATACAACCCCGGCACCGGCTTGCACATAAGCCATGTTGTTTTTAACAAAGGCAGAGCGAATAACAATACAACTGTCCATTGCGCCGTCACCGGTTAAATAACCTACTGCGCCACCGTAACTGCCACGTCGTTTTCCTTCTGTTTGGCGAACTAATTCTGCAGCGCGAACTTTAGGCGCGCCTACTAAGGTACCCATGTTCATGCATGCTTGGTAAGCGTGAAGTGCATCAAGTTCGGGTTTTAATGTACCAACAACACGTGAAACTAAATGCATAACTTGCGAATAACGGTCTACTTTTAATAGCTCTTTGGCATGACGTGTACCTGCAACACTAATTCGTGCTACATCGTTACGGGCTAAGTCAACAAGCATTAAGTGTTCTGCACGTTCTTTTTGATCGTTTCTAAGTTCAAGCTCAATACGGCTATCTAAATCGGGGTTTATTTGCCCATTAGCAAACTTACCACGAGGGCGCGTTCCTGCAATTGGGTATACTTCTACCTGTTGATTATTAATATCGTATTTAAGGGCCGATTCGGGTGATGCGCCAAATAAAGCAAAGTCTTCATCGCGCATATAAAACATATAAGGGCTTGGGTTTTGTTGTTTTAATTGGCTGTACGCATGTAAAGCGTTAGGGCAAGGCAGCGAGAAAGTACGAGAAGGAACAACCTGAAAAATATCACCGTCTACAATGTTCTTTTTAAGTTTTACAACCTGCTGACAGTAGGTGCTGTCGCTTATGTCTACATTTACCTCACATTCGCCTTTGTTTAATGGGGCGCTGTATTGGGCTGCGTTATCGCAAAGGCTATTTAACTGCTCTAGCTGTTTGCCTACTTCAAAGCAGTTTGCGTGTACGTCTGGGCCGTTAAATACGTTACCGATAAGTTCGGTGGTCTGTTTTTGGTGGTCTATTACAACTAATGTTTCAGCTAAATAAAATACATAATCAGGACAGCTGTTCTCGCCATCGGGAACGTCACTTAACTGTTCAAAGTTTGCAACCATGTCGTAGGCAAATACACCGCCTAAAAATAGAGAAAATGGATTGTCGGTGGTGCTTTTGATTGAGTTAATACAAGTTCGTAGGGCACTAAATGCATTATCGGCCACTAGTTTACTGGCTTCATCAATGTCGTTACTTGTACTCAAGTAATTTAGGGTTAGGGTTGTATCGTTTAATTCTACATTGCAGTTTTTAACATGAGCTTGTAAGTAACTTAACAGCTGGTGGCCATTATTTGACTGGGCTGTAATCGTGACTGTTTTGCCTTGGCAAACAATGCGCAATGCGCAATCGACTAAAATTAAACTTTTTACACTGTCTTTAGAATCAATTTCAGCCGATTCAAGTAGCAGTGAGTTAGGTTTATCAAGTGCCGCGTACAGCGCAAGTGGACTACTGATGTAGTCGCGGGTTTGCGTAATACTCGTTACTTCACCCGGCGTAGTTGTTATATGACTAAAAATCAAACCTCATTCCCTCAAAAAAATTAAACCCCGCAATGCTGTGCAATGCGGGGTTTGAATAACGATATCTAAATTACAAACAGATCATTACCGTCCCGCTATACCAGGCGCCACCACCAATGATGTGTAAGAGTAATACCGTTATTCATGTTTTCTGCCTCAAATTTATTATGTATTTATTAAAATTTAGTTATAAAAAAACCCGCATGTTTGCGGGTTTTGAAATTTTGTCAGACACGACAATTCATCACCCGATAATTACGAGTGCCACCACCAAATTGTGTTTAGGTTTGAATTGTTCATTGTTTTTAATTCTTTATGTGTCTTAAAGTGGCTACAGTAAAACGTATCTAGTGCTTTTGTGTCAAGTGTTTATTTAAAACAATTTAATGAAAAAACTTGTTATACTTGCATAAATACCTTCAAACCTTAATTTTAAGCAGTTTTCTTTTGATAAAATATGATTTACATAGCCACACAACACATTCAGACGGACATTTAACGGTTGAAGAATTATTAAACCGTGCAGTAGATAAAAATATTGATGTGTTTGCTATTACCGATCATGACACTGTGGCAGCTATTAAACCGGCTCAATCATTTATTCAGTCAGAGAATCTTCCGCTGTCATTAATTACAGGCACAGAAATATCGACAAAGTGGGAAAGCTTTGAGATCCACATTGTCGGGTTAAACATAAATATTGATAACGAAGAGCTCGATGCCTTATTAACTGCACAGCAGCAAAAGCGAGAGGAACGGGCAACACAAATAGGCTTTCGCCTTGAAAAAAATGGCTTTGAAGGCATTTACGACCAAGCTAAAGAACTTGCTGTAAATGGACAAATTACACGTGCCCATTTTGCACGTGCATTAATGCAGCGTGGAGTCGCTAAAAATTTCCCTGGAATATTTAAAAAGTATTTAGGGCGAGGTAAAACGGGGTACGTACCAAGCTGTTGGTGTGATATGCAAACCGCTATTAAAGCAATACATGCAGCAGGAGGGGTTGCAGTGCTTGCCCATCCAAGTAGTTACAGAATGTCTAATAAGTGGTTGCGTAGACTGTTAGTTGAATTTAAAAATGCAGGGGGAGATGCAATGGAAGTAGCGCAACCTCAGCAAGCACCTAGTGAACGTCAATTTTTAGGTGAACTCAGCCGAGAGTACGAATTATTATGTTCACAAGGCTCAGATTTTCATTTTCCGACAAGCTATTTAGAGCTTGGTAAAAATTTATACTTACCTAAAGATTGCCAAGGTGTTTGGCAAGTTTGGGAAGGACAAGAAGGGGCATTAACATGAGTCAATTATTTCATATTCATCCAGATAACCCACAAGCAAGGTTAATAACTCAAGCTGTTGATACAATAAAACAAGGTGGTGTTGTTGTTTACCCTACCGACTCTGGCTATGCAATTGGCTGTAATATTGGTAATAAGCAAGCCAAAGAACGTATAGAGCGTATTCGTGGCATTGATAAAAACGACAATTTTACACTTGTATGTCGTGATTTATCAGAGTTATCTACTTATGCACGCGTTGATAATCAATTATTCCGACTGATTAAAAATAATACGCCGGGACCTTATACCTTTATTTTTAAAGGCACAAAGGAAGTACCTAAGCGTTTATTAAACGATAAGAAAAAAACGATTGGCATACGTGTTATTGAGCACCCAATAGCATGTGCACTGTTAGCCGAGTTGGGCGAGCCGCTAATGTCATGTTCGCTTATCTTACCCGGACAAGAATTTACAGAGTCGGACCCAGACGAGATTTTAGATAGGCTTGATAAGCATGTAGATCTAATTATTCACGGTGGATACTTACCAGAGCAGGCAACAACCGTTATTGATTTGTCCGAGGACGATGTAAAAATACTGCGTGTTGGCTGTGGTGATGTGAGCCCGTTTGAGTAATTAAACGTGGCTTCAACGACTAAACTTCCACCAGTAATTGATGAGCCAGTGCAGCAAAATCTGCCACTGGCTTTTTTGCATGGAAAGGCCGTTGTTGATAAACCTGAAGACTTATATATTCCACCCGACGCACTTGAAGTTATTTTAGAAACCTTTGAGGGGCCGCTTGATTTACTTCTTTATTTAATAAAAAAACATAAGCTTGACGTACTTGAGCTTTCAATATTTAGTATTACAGAACAATATGTTAGCTATGTTGAAATGATGAGCGAATTTCAATTAGAGCTAGCTGGTGAGTATTTAGTCATGGCGGCATTGTTAGCGCAAATAAAATCACGGCTGCTTCTTCCTGTTCACGAAGAGCTCGAAGAAGAGGAAGACCCTCGTGCTGAACTAATTAAACGCCTACAAGAATACGAGCAGTTTAAAAAAGCAGCTGAAAATTTGGATGATATTCCTCGTGTTGGTCGTGATATTTTCGTTGCCCATGCGGTAATGACCATTAACGACGATACAAGCAAAAACCTACCCGAATTAGAACTCAAAGATTTAATGCTTGCCTTAAGTGAAGTTATGGCGAGAGCTAAAACCTTTGAGCATCATCAAATAACAGCAGAAGTGTTATCAACCCGCGAACGCATGAGCCAAATATTACACCAGCTTTCCAAAGCAAAGAGTGCAATTGTGTTTAACGAACTGTTTAAAGCATCAGAAGGGCGCAGCGGGGTTGTCGTAAGCTTTATAGCTATACTTGAGCTTATCAAGGAAGGGCTTATTACTTGCCTGCAAGTTAATGAAGAGAGCTTAATATACGTAAGCCTCACTGAATAGCCGCTTCGAGTAAAACTGAAACACTTTCTTTAACCACTAAACTCCCCTATGTAAACCACTTATGTGCATATACGCACACAAGCTGTTTGCACATGCTATTTTACTGTGCACTTCTTTTCTATATCTTGTCGTTATCAAAACACAGGATTTTAATTATGTTTAAAAACACACCACTCTCATATGGGTTAGTTGCCATTATATTGCATTGGTTGATGGCGTTTACCGTTATTGGCTTATTTGGTTTGGGTTTATACATGGTTGAACTTACCTACTATGACAGTTGGTACAAAGGTTCTCTTGATTTACATAAAAGCATTGGAATTACGCTTGCAGCTATTTTGATTTTTAGAATTTTATGGCGTGTTTTTTCTAAACAGCCAAAACCGCTAGGTACAAATACTAAAGTCAATCAACTAGCACATACTGCCCACATAGCTATGTACATTTTATTAGCTGTGATTGTGGTAGCTGGTTATTTGATCTCAACTGCAGACGGAAGGCCCATTGAAGTTTTTACCCTGTTTAATGTGTCTGCTCTCGACTTTGTTTTAGATGATCAAGCTGATATAGCAGGAAAAGTTCATTACTACGGTGCATGTATATTAATTGGTTTTGTTGTTTTACATGCATTGGGTGCACTAAAGCACCATTTTATAGATAAAGATAAAACTTTAACAAGAATGATTACCCCATTGAAGGAAGATTAATATGAACAAACTATTACTAAATACGGCTGTATCGGCGGCTCTCGTTTTATCAGCATCGGCTGTAAATGCTGCTGAATATGTTATTGATACAAAAGGGGCACATGCTTTTGTGAACTTTAAAATAAAACATTTGGGTTACAGCTGGCTGCATGGACGTTTTAATACGTTTGACGGTGAATTCAATTATGATGCAGAAAAACCTAATGCTTCACAAATAATGGTAAATATAGATACAACCAGTCTTGACTCTAACCATGCAGAGCGAGATAAGCACTTACGTGGTAAAGATTTTTTAAATGTTGATAAATACCCAACGGCTACATTTAAAAGTACTAACATTACATTTAACAACGATGATTCAGGCAAAGTAACTGGTGACTTTACATTACATGGTGTGACAAAAAGTATCACCTTTGAAATAGATAAAATAGGTGAAGGTCAAGACCCGTGGGGTGGTTACCGTGTTGGATTTGAAGGCGAAACAAGCCTTAAATTAAGTGACTATGGCATTAACTATAATTTAGGACCTGCATCGACTCATGTTGATATTGGGTTATTTATTGAAGGTATTCGTAAATAAGCAAGGTTGTAATTAAACAACTAACTTTGAAAGCGCCACATTACGTGGCGTTTTTTTCTTAGTTCATTCTTGTTTTTAGCAATGGCTTTAAATGCTCGGGCAACCACTTTGATAAGGCATTTATGTATGCATCAGTTTGTTTGATTACTTTAAGGTGTTTGTTTAGCAAAGCAATATTTTTAATCCCTTGCTCGGTTTTAGTGCAACCTATAAAACCATAGCTTAACGCAGGTGCTTCAGTTAATGGTCTTTGGGTTAAGTTGTCCTTAAAGTTCATAGATTTAGCTAAATAAAAATGTTCACTTGGGTAGCCAAGTAAAATATCAATGCGTTTTAAGTTAAGCATATAGGTAAGACTAGCTAAGCTATCTCGGGTAGGGCGAATAACAATGTCAACATCGGGCGTTGAATTAATTATACTATCGATAGCTTCCCCATAAGAGCGACTCAAAGACACGCCTAATGTTAGCTTTTTCTCTTGTAGTAAATCATACAAAGACACCTCAGCGTCGTTTTTAAGCGATAGCGCATTTGCTAGCTTTTTATGTAGTGCAACAGAGGGAGATAAACCAACAGTAGAGCTTTCTTGTGTAAATACCATTTGTTGCTTTCTGTTTTCGTTTTTATAAAGAGAAAGTACGCACGCGTCATTCGTTTTATCAGAAAGGGTTTGAATTAGCTTACTTGCAGGCACCACAACACGATTGAATTTGATATGAGGTAGTTGGTCTTCGAGTAATTTTATGATTGTTTCGTCGCGCCCTTGGCCCTGATACTTACCATTTAATATATAGTAAGGTGCAAAGTCGTTGGTTAACCAGTTAATTGTTTGAGCATGACAAACTGAAGTTAGAGAGCAACAAAATAAAAGAGTGAAAAGTACACGTAACATTGCAGTAACCAACGAATGTAATTGGATTATTGTTTTAACACTTAAGTATTAAAAAGTAAAATGCCAGCAACAAGGCTGGCATAATATTAGGTGTTATAGCGCATGGGATTGCGATATAGCTTTGCTTAGCTAACTTTTAGCCACTTAACAAATTGACGCGCATCGCTAGCTTTTTGAAACAATGCGTTTTTTAAACCTTGTGTATCACTAAAGATAACACGATGTTTATTAACTGAAATTGATTGCACAGGATGTGCTATTTGGATCATAGATCCGTTATATTTATAAGACATAATAAAACTCACTTTATTCTTGTAATTTATTCTGCGCTATTTTTTATAGCAGATTGCAGTCAATAAATTAACGATGTTGTGTTTAGCTTCATTACAGTGTTGACGATCTTTATGACACTTTTACGATGATTGTAAAATTCATCTCGGTATTATTTAAGGGGTACTCGCCGTACAATAACTTAGCTTTCAAATATACGTTGTGCGGGGCTTACTGGATCAGGGTAAATAGGTTAACCGCAGTGGTTTCTTAAAACCAGAGAGGGAATGTAACCTAAATAAATTATGCTCGCAAGTTATTTGTATAGTTTTTGTAGTGTAGACTTTATCAACTGGTTTAAATACTTTGAATTACACCAAAAGGGAATCGTATGCATTACATAATAGTGAGTGATATTTACGGAAAAACACCGGCTTTACATGACTTTTGTAAAACATTAAACACTCAGTTCACCCTTGTTGAACCTTACAGTGGGAAAGAGCAAGCTATTGAAAGTGAAGAACTTAACTATAAAAATTTTATAAAAGCATGTGGCCACAACGTGTATACGGCAATGCTGCATAAACAATTTGATAGACTCACAGAGCCAACAATTTGCATTGCCTTTAGTGCAGGGGCTAGTGCCGCATGGCGAGCCCAGTTATTAACAAGCAATCCACATCTTAAAAAAGTGGTTGGTTTTTATCCATCACAAATACGAAACTACTTAGATTTAGACGCAAATGTACCCTGTGAGTTTATTTTTCCTTACGATGAGGTGCACTTTGATGTGACTGCTGTTATTAAAGAGCTTAATAAAAAACAAAACGTAATTTGCAAACCAACAGATTATTGTCATGGATTTATGAATAAGCGTTCTTTAAATTATAATGAACAGGCTTATCAATACTTTTGTAACTATTTAACTTCAAATGATTTTTAGCATTTTGGTGATAGACGCCTAACTTTAAAACCAATACAGCTCAAAGTGTGTTTATTAATTTTTTAGTCACGTTTGGAAAGTCAGAGCGGTTTTGATACTCTGCATATAAAGAAGTAAAAATACTACTACGTGAGAGTTTATCAAGGTCTTTAATAAATGCTTTAGCACTTGAACGCGCTGTTCTACAGCATAGTTGATAGGTTTTTATTATCTCAGCAAGGGTTTGACCTTGCTGGTGAAGTGCTAAATCGGCTTCAACAAAAAATGCAGCGCCTGTCCAATACACACGTTGCTGTGCACCTTGATTCCACATATCAGCAGAAAGCTCACTTAAGGGTTGCGTCTTGGTTTTGCTTTGTAGTCTACCTCTATTAAACCCAGCATCTAATCGTTGAACAAATTGCGCTTGGGTTATTACACCGTTGTCTCGCATAATTACGTTTTGCATATAACTAGCAAACCCTTCACTTAACCAAAAAGCAGAGTAGGGGAAAAGCGGCAAATATAAATGCGATAGCTCGTGATATAGGGTCCAGTCTTTAGTAAATGCATTTAAACTTGCGTATCTATCAATATGAAGTTCAACCCCATCGGGATTGCTTCGCTTTACCGTTGCCCATGGTACTGGCTCAAATGCAAAATATTGCGGTTTTAAATAAATAGGCAAGGTAGTTTGCTTTAAAGGCCCAAGCGTATTTTCAGTTTTTTTTACACTCTGATCAATCCAGGTAGAAACAACTTGCTGGCCATTTTTAGACAGCGAGTCTAGCTTGTGTATGTCAACCTCAAGAGCGTAGATGTTTAAAGAGCATAAAAATAGCAACGTCCACAATAATTTCATTAAAACCCCTCTATATTTAAAAACTAATACGAACCGTACACGCTATAAGACCATCCTTTTAACTACATAAGCACATCGTATTTGTTATTTTTTAAACTGATACCAACTATAAAAAGGCAATTAAAGACACGCCTTAATTAACATGGTTTAATCGACCATATACATTGATTTATAGGCTTTAATGATGCAATACCAACATATAAAAATGCCAGAGCAAGGGCAACATATAACGGTAGATGAGCAAGGGAAGTGGGTTATTCCTTCAGAGCCTGTTATTGCCTATATTAATGGAGATGGAGTTGGGCAAGATGTTATGCCTGTTATGAGAAATATTGTAGATTGCGCTATTAAACACTGTTACAAAAACAAGCGAAAAATACATTGGATGCAAGTGTTTAATGGTGAGCAAGCAGCCAAGCTTTACGATGGTGATTGGTTTCCACAAGAAACAATACAAGCAGTAAGAGCCTGTAAAATAGCAATAAAAGGGCCATTAACTACGCCTTTGGGGGGAGGGTTCCGCTCTTTAAATGTTGCTTTACGCCAAGAAATGGATTTATTTGTAAATATGCGCACTATCAAAGGGTTTAGTGCTTTGCCTTCTCCTTTAAAAAATCCTTTTTTAACCAACATTACGGTTCTTCGTGATAGCAGCGAAGATGTATATTCTGGCATTGAGTGGCAAGCAGGCAGCATTGAGAGTGAAAAAATGCTCGACTTTTTATGTGAAGAAATGGGGGTAACACGCCTTAGGTTTTCACAAGATTGCGGCATAGGTATAAAAAATATATCCAAAGAAGGCTCTGAACGATTAACACGTTTTGCTCTTAATTTTGCCCTTAATAACGATAGAGATTCTGTCACTTTTGTTCATAAAGGCAATGTGCTTAAGTTTACTGATGGTGCATTTAAACGCTGGGGCTTTGCACTCGCCAAAAAGGAATTTAATGCTATTGAACACGAAAATGGGCGGTGGCTAAAAATTGAGCGTGCTGGGCAGGCGCCTTTAATAATTAAAGAAGTCATTGCCGATAACATGCTGCAACAATGTTTAATGAACCCTGAGCAGTTTGATGTAGTGGCAACTACGAATCAAAATGGGGACTTTTTAGCCGATATGCTCAGCGCTCAAGTGGGCGGTGTAGGTATTATGCCTGCGGCAAACTTGAATAATGATGTGGCTTTTTTTGAACCTACTCATGGTACATTTGAGAGAATTGCAGGGCAAAACAAAGCGAATCCAAGCAGCAGTATTTTGAGCGCAGTACTCATGCTTAAATTTATGAAATGGGATGAGGCTGCATTAACTATTGAAAATGCTCTAGAAAATACATTAGCAAGTGGGTATGTTACTTTTGATTTAACCCAGCAAGGTATTGATACTTCAAAAACTCATAACTCGACAACCTTAAGCTGCACAGACTTTGCAGATAAAGTTATCGAGCACTTTTAAACACATTCATTATTAAGCTGCTGAGGCAGTTTTAACTGTATGCACGCATGGGCGATTAGTTAACTGTGCGGCACGATGGTAGATGTCGTGTGCATTTGGTTCATCGCATTGTGTACCACTAAGCGTATCCATTAAAGCAACAACAATGATTGCAGGAACCTGGCAGCAATATTCATCAAGTACCGCTTCAGTTGTTTGCGCATCCACATGACAGTGCGGATGGTTTTGCAGTTGGTAAGCGTTCAATAGTGTTTGTACTTCAAGTACATCGTTTGGTTGATGCTTAGTTTTACGACAAGTACACCCAAACTCATCAACTAATGTCGCCAGTGTTTGGTAAACATCTGTTGTTTGTAATGTTGCTTTAGAACATAACTGCTCTTCAATGAACTGATGTAAGTTAGCGTCGATGAATAACCCGTCTTGGCGTGTGAAAGAAGCTGTTGTCATAATAAATACTCTTAGTTTGTTGGCTTAACTTCACTCTAGCGCTAACTGTATTATTAATGAAATTGTTGTTTTCAATAACTGATATTGATTAGATCAATATTAAGTTTTATTCATTTAATTTACGCTAAATTTATTGGCTTCTTTTTTATTTAATTTGGTGCAAAAAATAAATAAATGCACAAAAGTGGTACAAGTTTCAGCAGAGGGAATATGGGATTCTTGGTTAAGGTGTTGAATTAATTTAAAATAAAAAACATGGTATCGGCTTTGCAAATTACTAATGAGTAAGGTTACTCCCCTTGCTAAGACTTATACGACTCCAAAGCAAAACATCGAGACACTCACTTTATTAAAGTGAGTGTCTCGATGTTTTATTTATTGAAAAATTAGTTTTTAAACGTTGTGTTTTTCTTACCTCTCACCGAGCCCGTCATTTTTAGTATGTATTTACTAGCAAATTGAATGTGTGCTTTTAGATTTTTCAGTATTATCCGAAACACGTTACAGATATTTTAAAATTTACCTATCTGCTACTGTTTTAGCGAACTCAAGCATTTCGCGGCGTAACCATTGATGCGCTGGCGCATGGTGAAGCAGTGGGCTCCATATCATTTTTACCTCAATAGGCACTATTTGAAACGGGGGTGGACTTATTACTAAGTTAGTATGTGTTGTTAATAGCTTAGCTTGCCTACGTGGTAATGTCGCCACCAGTTGCTCTGATTGACAAAGTAAACTGGCAATCATGTAGTGGCGGGTAAATACTCTAATTTTACGTGTTTGCTCTAACTGCCAGAGTGCTTCATCTACCCAGCCTAATTTTTGTTTACCTGACTTATTAGTTACTGCGGCTTCAGGGCCCCAACCAGCCCGATTTACCCAAATATGTTCTTTTTTGAGGTAATCATCGAGTGTGGCGTTTTGTAAAAAAGTATTCTTGGGGTGTGTTAAACAGCAGTAGTTATCGCGCCATACTGTGGCTTGGTGAAACGATCGCGGTAATCCGTTAAAGCGATTAATAGCAAGGTCTATGGTGCCTTTTTCCATGTCTTGTAGGTTAACATCGCTTGGGCTTAAAACGTCAAAATTAATACCCGGATTTTTATTTAATTGCGCTGTTATAAATGGCGCAATTAACGTTGACTCTAAGTAGTCGTTTGCCATTATTCTAAAGGTTATTTCAGCCGTAGCGGGGTTGAATTGCTCACTGGGTTGAGTAATTGCTTCAGCCATTTTTAATAATGATTCTATTTCGGGTTTAAGTAGGAGTGCTTTAGCTGTTGGGGTCATTGACCCTGCAGCGCGAACAAGAAGCGGATCTTCAAATAAATCGCGTAATCGCTTTAATGCATTACTCATTGCCGGTTGTGTTAGCGCTAATTTATTGGCGGCTTTAGACACACTTTTTTCGTCTATAAGCACGTTTAAATAGACGAGAAGGTTGAGATCGACGTTACGTATATTCATTAGATCAATCTTATTTATTTGCTGTATTAATTATCTAAATTAAAGCCTGCTTGCTAAGGTGTAAACAATTAATAAAAAATAACCGCCATAACGGGTAAAAATATAAGTGTTGTTAACATGCCAAATACGTTAATCGATGATTCAAATAATGCTCTTCAAAAGGTGATTGCGACAAAGCTTGCACGTGCTGTATTTGCAGGGTTTGATGCGATGTTTGCTGAGTTTTTAAATATAACACTTGGTGCACAAAGCCGGTTTGAGCAGCGCCAATATCATGATGTACAACGTGCAATGCGCGATCGGTTACAAGTTTATGAGCGCCAAGTAAAAAATGTGAGTGAAGCGGTTAAAATAATTGCTTATCAAGAACTAGACTGCCCACACACATGGCAACTAGCTAAAAATATTTATGGGGATATGGTTGAGCACCATGAGAATAAACCCATTGCGCATACTTTCTTTAATTCAACATTTGGTGCTATTTGGGACGATAAAAAAATTCGTACAGTGCATTTATTTGTATTAAAAGCCAAATACCGAAGTGAACCACGCTCATTTGAAAGTTTAGTAAGTAGAATATCGCTTCAAAATGGGTTTGAAACCGCAATTTCACAGCTTATTACTACGCAAATGTTTAGAGTTCCATTTTGCCAATTAAATGCCGATTTAAAGCGCTTAAAGCAAACCCTAATGCAAGGTGCTAAGCATCAATGTAAGCAGGTCTATGAACTGATAAATTTAAACGACGGGTTTATTGAATACGCAAACTCGTTATTTTTTAGAAATAAAGCCTGTTATTTGATTGGCCGTTGTATCGCTAAAAATGGCGATAACATGCCGTTTGCTATTGCCATTTTAAACACCGAAAAAGGCTTAAAAATAGATGCGGTTATGATGGGCGCCGATCAATTAAGCTTATTATTTGGCTTTGCTCGTACTTATTTTATGGTAGATACAGACCAACCCGCGCGTTATGTTGATTACCTCAGTGTGCTTATGCCGCATAAAAAACGCTTTGAATTGTTTAACGCCATTGGTTTTATTAAACACGCCAAAACCGAGTTTTACCGTTACAAGGTTGATACCACTAAAAATAGCCCCGCAAGTTTTAAATATATAAATGCACCTGGTACACCTGGCATGGTTATGCTGGTATTTACTATTGAAGGCTCAGATTACGTATATAAAGTAATAAAAGATAAATTTAGCGCACCAAAAACCGCAACTAAAGCACAAGTAAAAGAAAAATATAACTTTGTGAAACAAGCTGACCGAGTAGGGCGATTGGTAGATACACACGAGTTTAGGTATTTAGCGTTTGATTTAAGCCGCTTTAGTGAAGAACTATTAACGCAGATGAAAACACACATTGATAACAGTTTAGTTATATCGGGCAAGGCACTTATTTTAAAACATGTGTATGTTGAACGAAAAATGACACCTCTTAATTTATATATTAACCACTGCGATAAACACGCATTGGACCATGTAATGCTTGATTATGGAAAAGCAATTAAAGATTTAGCTGGGGCGAATATATTTCCAGGTGACATGCTGATGAAAAACTTTGGCGTTACTCGCTGGGGGCGTGTTGTGTTTTACGACTTTGATGAGATTTGCCCACTAACTCAGTGTAATTTTAGAGATGTACCTCAAACACAAAATGCACTAGAGGAGTTAAGTAGTCATTCTTATTTTGATATTGATGAAAACGATATATTTCCCAGTCAATTTAAGGTTTTTTTTAGCGCAAATGCTCATGCATTTGAGTGTTTTAACAACCACCACAGTGACTTATTTACAACAACCTATTGGCAACAGTGCCAGCAGCAAATACAAAATGGTTTTTTACCTGATGTTTACCCGTACAAGCAAAGCTGGCGGTTTAAATAGAAATAATTACCCCCATGTCTAAAGTACAACTTTAGTTAAAGCAAAGGAGTGGTAATGAAATATATTTCCCAAGAAAGCGGAAACCTTGCCTTTAGTAATACCCGTAAACCGCAGCTAAAAAATCATGAAGTGCTTGTTAAAGTGGCTGCAATTGGCGTGAATCGTGCTGATTGTATGCAACGCCAAGGTAAGTACCCAGCCCCAAAAGGTGACAGCCCAATTTTAGGTTTAGAGTGTGCAGGCACTGTGGTAGAGCTGGGTAAGGAAGTTGATAAAAGCTGGCTCGATAAACGCATTTTTACACTGTGTGCAGGTGGCGCTTATAGCGAATATGTTGCCGTAGATGCTAAACAATTAATGGAACTACCCGATGATGTAACTATGGTTGAAGGTGCAGCCATAAGCGAGGTGTATTTAACTGCTTTTGGTGCATTATTTGAGCTTGGCAAACTTCAACATGGGCAAACGGCATTGATACATGCAGGGGCCAGTGGCGTAGGTGGTGCCGCTATCCAAATGGCAAAAAGTGCAGGAGCAACTGTTGTGATAACCGCAGGTTCTGATGAAAAATGTCAACACGCTAAGTCGCTGGGAGCAGATCATATAATTAACTACAAAAACACAGACTTTGTAGATTACATGCAAAGCCATAATTTAACCGCTAATGTAATTGTTGACCCCGTTGCAGGCAGTTATTTAAACAAAAATGCCCGAGTTGCTGCCATGGATTGCCAAATAATTATGCTTGCCTTTTTAGATGGGCGTTTTGCTGAGGTTGATTTTGCAGCCCTGTTACGTAAAAGGATTTCGTTTCATGCTTCAACCCTTCGTAACCGCAGTATTGATTTTAAACGCCAACTAAGAGATGACTTAGTAGAACGCTTTTACAACGACATAGCATCTAAAAACTATGACTTTAATGTGTACAAAACGTTGCCATGGACACAGGCTCAAGAGGCACATGCAATATTAGAGCGCAACGAAAACGCGGGTAAAGTCGTATTGCTTGTAGAATAACGCTTTATTTTACACGTTATGCCCATATAATTCAGTCATACACACGTTATTATAAAACCAAGGTTAAAAATGAATCCAATAATTGCAATTTTAAAAGAACATAATGTAAGTGATGACAAAGTAAAAGCGTTATTCGAGGCGTTTACACAAAACCCAATGATGGCTATGGCGCTTGTACAGGAGCTTGGCATACCGCCTGAAAAGCTTCAGCAATTAATGGCTGTTGTTATGACACAACCTCACTTAATCAAAGAAGCTACCGATGAGTTAGGTTTAGACTTTGAAAAAGTAAAAGAAGCGAAAGAAAAGCTTAATCAGTAATAAGGTCTAAGTATTCGTTAAAAAGAAGCATAAGCTTACGTTTATGCTTCTTTTTTTGTACATAAATTTTGCTGCTTATTTTTTTGGAAGAAGAACAGTGTCAATTACATGGATTACGCCATTACTTGCTTTAACATCTGGCATCATCACGTTAGCGTCGTTTACCATCACACCCATGTTTGTTTTAATCATTACCGACTGCCCCTGGAGTGTTTTGGCAATATTTAACTTAGCCACCTCTTTTGCCATTATTTTTCCAGCGACAACATGGTAGGTTAGCACTGCCGTTAACTTCTCTTTGTTTTCTGGCTTTAGCAGCATCTCAACGGTACCGTCAGGTAACTTTGAGAAAGCGGCATCAGTTGGTGCAAAAATAGTGAATGGTCCTTTGCCTTTTAGAGTATCAACTAAACCGGCTGCTTTTACGGCTGCAACAAGTGTTGTGAACGAGCCATTTTCAACCGCAACATCAACCACATCTTTCTTCATGCCATGATGGTTGGCTTGCGCAGAAAATGAAAACCCTATGCTTGCGGCGGTAATTAAAATTGCGGTGGCTATCTTCTTAAACATGTTAGTTTCCTTAAAGTTAATATTTGCTAAATTCCTAAGATGCTACGCTGCTGAAAATTTAATCGATCAAAAACGTTTTTTGGTCAAACATCTTTTGTTACATCCTTTTTTGAACTGCTAAAGCGCTGTTAGGTCATACCATTACTTGATCAATTAAAGGGAGCAGTTATGAAAGTGCTTTATAAATTTTGGAAAAATAATCGTTCACTCATTGTATTTATTGCCTTAATGAGTGTGTTTAGAAGTGCAGTAGCCGACTGGTATGAAGTGCCTACGAGCTCAATGAAACCTACAATTGAGCAAGGAGATAGAATTTTAACCGACAAAATGGCGTACGACTTACGAGTGCCTTTTACGCATATTTCTTTGCTTAAAATTAACGAACCACAAACAGGGGACATTATTGTATTCGACTCACAAGCGGCAGATAACCGATTAATTAAACGTGTTATTGGTGTACCTGGTGATTCCGTTTCTTTGGTAAATAACGAATTAATTATTAATGGCAAAAAGCTTAACTACGAACATGTGCAAAATAATATCGATTCGGTTGATAAAGTAGAGATATTAAACGGTAAGAAGCACACTATCAGGGTGGCAAATGTACCATCCCAATTAGCTGGCTTTGAAATGATCACCATTCCAGATGATTACTATTTGGCAATGGGGGATAACCGTGACAATAGCGCAGACTCTCGCGTAATTGGTTTAATCCCTCGTGGTGAACTACTCGGAAAAGCAAATAAGGTCATTGTTTCGCTTGATTACGATAATTATTATTTACCAAGGAAAGATCGTGTTCTGCTCTCCTTAAACTAAGTACATTTTGATTTGTTTGAACAGATTATTAAGTATTTGATGTAATTTAAGTATTGAACAATACCTAGTGATTACAGCAAATTAAAGACCTTTAATCAGTGGGTATGTCAGTTAAATGGTCATGAACTAACTGGGTAAGAGCTTGCTTGTCAGCGTGGCTAGTAATCACTTTTGAAAAATCACTACTAATGGCTACACCGCAAGCCCCTGCGTCAAACCACTGAGTAATGTTATTTAAATTTATCCCGCCAACGGGCATTAAATTGGCGCTATCAAATGGGCCTTTTAATGCCTTAAAATAGTCAATCCCCATGCTACCTGCTGGAAATACCTTAATAATATCCGCATTATACTCAATCGCGTTAGCGATATCTGTTGGCGTTAAAGCCCCCATTAAAACAGGTAAATTACACTGATGGGCAACTGACACAATACGCTTATCAGTATTAGGGGTTACTATAAACTGTGCACCCGCATTAATGGCTCGTTGAGCTAGTTTAGTATTTGTGATGGTGCCTGCACCCACCAAAATATGTTGATGACGAATACGTGCATTTTTAATTTCTTGCTCAAACCCTGGTGTATTAGAGGTGATTTCAAGCACTTTTATACCAGCCTCAACTAAGCAATCGACAAGTGGTGCAACATCTGATTGTTTTTTTAATCGAATAATAGCCACTATTTTGTGCTTTAAAATTTTGTTGCGAGTTACAGTCTTTTCTTGAGGAACTGTGCTAGGCATTGTATTACTTTTTTATTATTTATTGGTCGATGGTACAAAAAATCGATAAAAGTCGCAAATAGGATAAAATAACATATAAAAAAACCGCTGAGAGTGAAGTGACCCCCAATAGTT
>NZ_PNDV01000150.1:0-5343 GCF_005930865.1 Pseudoalteromonas sp. S554
AACTATTGGGGGTCACTTCAGTTGGCGGTTTTTTTATTTATGTAGCGTTTAGAAAGAAAAGCTTACTTTAGTATAGATATAACGACCGCGTGGGTTATGAACACCCGAGGCGTAGCCGTATAAATCAGAATCACCGTCACCAATTGTAAATGGTGGCTCTTCATCAAATAAGTTATTAATACCTAACGATACTTTAGCAGAGTCAGAAACACGGTAAGACGTTTGTAAGTCAACCAGTGTTTGCGAGTCAACCATACGTGATGTATTAGTATCGAAATCTAAGTTACCATCGAAGTCGATATCTGGTGTATCTTCAAACTCACCAACATAACTAATGTTTAAGTTAGTGTTAAACGCGCCCATTTCCCAGTTAGTTGAGAAGATAAAGCGGTGCTCTGGGTACCCATATTCACCGGTATAATCGCGGCCATCTTTTTCAAATTTATCTTGGTATGCCCATTCTAAATTGAATTTTAATAAGCCTAAATCGTCAAGCGAGTGATTGTAGTTTGTTGAAATATCAACGCCCGACACTTCTTGCGATGATACGTTTTCAAAGGTGCTAAATATTTTTTGAATAGTACCTAACGCATCGCCACCATTTGGTGATAAACGAACACATACTGTGCTGTTTTGGTTATTACATTCAGAGGCGTAAATAGGGCCAAATTCTTGCTCGTCAATTTTGTTATCTTGTGTGATGCTCCACACGTCTACGCTCAGACCAAATTCGGCTGTTGGTGCCCAAATAAAGCCAACGTTCCAAGATTCAGATTCTTCTGGTTGTAGATCGGGGTTACCTGCAAACTCAATGTTGTAATCAAGTGCGCTACAGTCTTTCCCTGTTGCTTGACAGCGGTACGTGTCTACAAAAAACTGACTTTCTTGAGATGGACCTAAACCAACTTGTGCAAGAGAAGGGGCTCTAAAGCCTTGCGCCCATGAACCACGAACCGTAATTTCATCGGTTGGTGCCCAGCGAAGTGCAACCTTTGGATTGGTCGTGGTGCCAAAGTCGCTGTAGTCATCGTAACGACCAGCCAGTTGTAGCTCTAGGGTTTCTGCAAGTGGAATTGAAAACTCAACATACGCGGCGTACTGGTCTCTGTTTGCTGATGCAGATACAGATTCAGTACCAAATATTAAACCACGTTGGAATTGATCATCTGGGATATCGCTGACGTCTTCTTCACGGTATTCGATACCAGCGGCCATCATTACAACATCGTCGCCAAAGCTAAATGCTTCACCAGTAATGTTTGCGTCAAATGAAGTCATATGCGATTCGCCACGACGAACAAGGCTGGTGGTAATTCTGTCTACAACTGCCGGGTCGTTGTATGTACCGCCGAATGGGTTGTAATTACCTGCGTCAATTTCTTGTTGTAAGAAATCAGTACGAACCCAACCTTGCGAGCGGTCGCCGGTTTGCATTGATTTACTGCGACCTTTTTGTACTGCTGTTTCCCAGCTCCAGTCGTTAATTTCGCCTTTTAAGCCAGCCACAATTCGCATTGTGTCTGATTCAATATCCCATTGGCGGGCACCCGCGTCTACAGTACGGTAGCGGCCAATTTCGATGTCTTGCCCAAATGGGTTATTAGGATGATTTGCTGGTACCGTTAGGCCTGCATCTTCGTCAAGTGGGGTTGGTGCACCCGCTGCAACCGACGTATTGTGCTGAACGGCCATTTCTAAAAAGCCCGTAATGCCATTGTCAAAGCGATATTCAAATTGCGATATTGCGCCAATACGTTCAGCAGCTGGGGCTATGTAGCCAAACGGGCCATAATCAAATAAACAGCTTCCGCTTGCAGTTGCGTTTTCTGCTGGGCAATCTGGGTCAATTGTTTTTACACCATCAACGTAAAAGTAGCCAGGGAAGCCACGAGATGAACGGAAATCTTCACCGCCATAAGGAGATTGGTTTGCGGTACCCAAGCGGCCCATTTCATCTGATGAAAGCGATGTGTTTTTAAAGTAATCAATGATTACTGACGCACTGCTTTTTTCGCTAGTGGTACCCCAAACAACACTTGCTGTCGTTTCTTCATAGTTAGGGCCATCAGTGCCGCCGTACCCTAAGTTTACCTCTACGCCATCGATATCTTTTTTCAAAATAACGTTAACAACACCGGCTACAGCATCAGAGCCATAGATTGCAGATGCACCGTCTTTTAAAATATCTATTCGTTCAATAGCCGATACTGGAATGCTGTTTATATCGACAAACGAATTAGTTATCCCTTCTGCAAACGCACTAATTGAGACTCTGCGCCCGTTAATCAGTACAAGTGTTGCGTCGGCACCTAAGCCTCGCAAGCTTACAGCGGCAGCTCCATTTGCCGTCGAATCTTGGTTGTTACCACGTGTAGAAAAAGTACCACTGCCTGCAACAGGCATTCTTTCGAGTAGTTGTTGAAGGTTATCGTAACCCATGTTTTCAATATCGGCTTTACTGATTGATTGCACTGGTGATGGGCCTTCAATGTCAGAGCGTTTAATACGCGAGCCTGTAACTTCAATGCGTTCTACTTTTTTTGCTTCTTCAGCGGCGTAAGTTGTTGTTGTAAAGCCCGCTGATAATGAAAGTGTTGCGCCAATAATAATACTTGGCGTAAATGCAATTGATTGCTTCATCCTTAAATCCTTGTTGATATGTAATAAGTTTAGTTGCTCAATACCAATCCTTTTAAATTGTTAAATAAATCCCATACTTAAGCGGATTGATATAACAAGCGACGACATTAATATCATGTAACTTAAGTGTTAGCAATGAGACTGAAATGTGATTTTAGTATGGGTTTTAGTGTGATTTGGGATGATTTTAAAGCAGATGTTATGCGCTGAAGCAGGTTTAAATAGGCGCATATGCTTTATTTTAGAAATAAAAAATACAACCTCATTGAGAGTAATAATTAAATTAATTGATTCACAATAAAATTGTAATAAATTATTTATAGGTATATTTAGGCTGAATAATGGTCTTGTTGTGTATTAATAAAACAAATGGCGCTTGGTTTTTTTATAAAAAAAAGCCTAACTGAGTTAGGCGTTTTATTTAAACTTTGTGCTTCATTAAGCGCTCTTTTTCGCGCGACCAGTCTTTATTTTTACCGTCTTCGCGTTTGTCATGCATTTTTTTACCTTTTGCTAAATGAAACTCAAGTTTCACCCAACATTTTTTCCAATACATGGCTGTAGCCACTAATGAATAGCCGTCACGTTCAGTTGCTCCCACTAAGCGGTCAAGTTCTCGTCTGCTTAGTAAAAGCTTTCGGTAACGCATAGGGTCGCAAATAACGTGAGTAGAGGCACTATTTAATGGTTGAATTTGACTACCAAGTAAAAATGCTTCGCCGTTTTTAAGATGTATATAAGTTTCAGAGATATTTACTTTACCAGCTCGGATACTTTTTACTTCCCAGCCTTGTAGTTCGACACCTGCTTCAAACTTATCGTGTAAAAAATACTCATGTCGCGCTTTTTTGTTTAGCGCGATGGTATTGCTTGTCGATTTTGATGAATTTTTCTTAGCCATAGTGCCCTATAATATACGTAATGTGAGATGTTTTACATCGATTTTTAGTAATGATTTTAAAAAATTAGATCTAATTTATGCGTCATGAAAGTTTGGGGAAACGAACAAAGCTTGCTAAAATTCGCCCACACATTTGGGAGTGAGTATGCCACAAATTGAAAAAAGTGCGCTGGTTATGTACAGCACTAAAGAAATGTTTGATCTAGTTAATGATGTAGAAGCTTATTCTCAGTTTTTACCAAATTGTTCTGATTCAAAAATTGTTTCGCAGCAGCATAATAACATGACCGCGAGTATAGAAATATCTAAGGCGGGTATAAAAAAGTGGTTTACCACCGAAAACACCTTTATAGACGAACAAACCGTGTTATTAAAACTGGTTGATGGTCCATTTAAAACGCTTAAAGGGCGTTGGCATTTTCAAGCATTAGATGCCCATGCATGCAAAGTTTATTTAGAGCTTGAATTTGAATTTTCGAGCAAAATTATTGAGCTTGCGTTTGGTAAAATTTTTAATGATGTTGCAAAAAATATGGTAAGTGCTTTTACTTCGCGGGCTAAAGAAGTATACGGAGCGCGAATATGATTAACATTGAAGTTGTTTTTGCTTTACCTACTACTGCAACCTGTTTATCGATTGAGGTGCAGCCAGGCTGCACGGCCGAACAAGCGGTTATTCAGTCGGGTATTATTGAAAAGTGCCCTGAAATAGACGCAAATGCACTTACATTAGGTGTATGGAATAGAACGGTTAAGGCAAACTACGAATTAAAAGATGGTGATCGTATTGAAATATACCGTCCATTAATTGCAGACCCTAAAGATGCACGAAGAAAACGCGCTGAAAAGGCAAAAGAAGAAGGCCGAGCAAATAAAATAACGGGTGGTCGCCCACTCGAGCGATAATTTAGGTATAAAAAAAGGTAAGCAAAGCTTACCTTTTTACTTTAGCGACAATATTATTGTTCTAAAGGGGTGTTGAAATTTTCTGGCTGATCGTAGTCACCTGAAAGCGAAACAAGTTTTTCATTTTCAAAGTTAATCACTAGCTCTTTATGTTGCTCGTTTTCACGGCCTTTATTAAAGCTGTAAACATAACGCCATGTGTTGTTATCAAAAGCATCTGTGGCAATAGGACGGCCTAATACATAAATAACTTGGTCTCGAGTCATGTTTACACGAAGCTTTTCAACATCCGATTGCTCTAAAAAGTTACCTTGAGGGATGTTTATTCTGTATACCCAGCTAGAGCAACCTGCTGCAGAGCTAAGTGTTAAAGCGACGATAAGCCAAAGAGAAAAAGTTTTTAACGACTGCATTGTTTGTTGTGATCCTTATTTTTTATAATCTGCATGATACCGATTAGTCACTGAAGGTAAAACCCTTTTAAGCAATTGTTTTGAGTTAAGGGTATTAAGGTAATATTTTGACCACCAATAATGAAAAAAGTTTACAAACCCTAGAGCCAAAAACACATACTTCAGGCACTTTATGGCACTTGTACATAGTGCAAACACGGTTTGGGCACTGGTATACCGGCATTACTACTAATGTAGATAAGCGCTTTGCAACGCATCAAGCGGGTAAAGGGGCGAAAAATTTAAAAGGTAAAGGGCCTCTTATACTTATTCATCAGCAGGAAGTTGGGAGTAAAAGCGAAGCGAGTAAGCTTGAGTGTAAAATAAAAAAGTTACCAAGGGCAAAAAAAGAGGCTTATGTTTCAGCGTTTAAATCATCATAATGCTGGTGCGCTAACTTTTTAATAAAGCCCTCTATTGCGAGTACCCCCCTGTGTCAGGATA
>NZ_PNDV01000151.1:0-2401 GCF_005930865.1 Pseudoalteromonas sp. S554
GTGTCGCACAATTTAACACGTGCTAAAGAAGAGCTTTCTTTATAATAAGCATTAGCTAGCGCAAGTTTCAAAAAAGCCCCTGCAAGGTATAACCTGTAGGGGCTTTTTTGTGCATGATATAAAAGTTTATCATTGTTTGCGGACCCTCACTTGAAAAAAATTTCATACCCAGACTCTTCTTTAGATCGATTTAGTATTTAGCTATCGGCTAATGTTACATTTTTTACCTGTTTTTTAGACGGTTATTCTGTAAAATCACGCATTAACATTTGTGAAAAAAATTTACACTTGTGATTAAGGTGATTATTCAACTAAATATAAGTAGGAATTATGATTTTTTATATTGTTGGGTTGAGTACATTGGTTATTATTTTGTGTTTAGCTATTTATGTCATTTATAGCAATGTACGCACAAGCCGAGTAAGAAAAGCAAAAGAATACAATGTGTTATTTGATAAAGATACCATTGTGGATGATCTTATTACTCAACTTACTGATAAAAACCAAGCCCAAGAAGACGAGCATAAAACAATAAAAGGCAAAGAAGAGATCCTTGCAACATTTATTGAATTGCATCGTTCAGGTAGTTTTTGTGCGCATTTAAGCGAGCAAGAAATTATTTACTTTGTTAAGAAAAAATTAAACATGGAGAGCAGTAACAATGGATAAAGAAAAAGTAATCCCAGCAGAAAAAAATGAGTCGTTTATGAGCCGTTTTGGCCGTCGTAATGTCATTGTGGTGTCGTCAATTGTTGTTGTATTAGCGGTTATTGCCACTCTTACATCGCAGGTTATATCGTGGAACGAAGCAGATGAGCGTTTAGTACACCAATCAGCATTTACTGGTAATTTAACGGTGATAAATCAGGCTGGCCCTTATCTAAAAGCATTTGGTACTACCTCTGCTTATAAAAAAGTAATTTCTATCAACTTTACAGGCGACAGTAGTGCAACAGCAAGCGCGATAGTACCGTTAATCCCTATTCGCTTTTTAGATACAACAACCGGTGGGGCGCGTGGTGTGTCGCGTTTTAGATTACCGGGCAATGTACCAGCTAGTGAGTCTGGCGCATTACGTGGTTTGCTTAAAATACACGAAGAATTTGGCTCGCAAGAAACCCTAATTTCTAACCTACTAATGCGTGCCACAACTGAAAATGTTAAAGCGTCTGCACGTATGATGTCGGTAGAGCAACATTACTCAGGTGGTAATGGCCAATTAAGCCAAGATTTTTCTGATCAGCTAACAAACGGTATTTTTGTAACCGAGCAAATTATTAGTACTGGTGAGCGTGATAAAACTGACGATTTAAGTAATTTGAGTAAACAGCAACGCGTTACTATTAATATTAAAAAAGACAGCGAAGGCAATGCACTGCGTAACGCACCTATTTTAGGCGCTTACGGTATTACAGTCGTTGATGCGAGCATTATTGATATTGACTACGAAAGTAAAGTAAACGCTCGTCTAGAAGCGCAAAAACAAGCAGCAGCAGATGAAGCACTTGCGCGTCAAAACCTTAAAAAAGCAGAGCAACAAGCGCGTACAGAGGTTGCACTAGGTGAGCAAGCCATTGCAAAGCAACGAGCTGAATCTGAAAAGCTAAAAATTAAAGAGCAAATAGATGCTGAGCGTATCAAAGCAAATGCGATTATTTCAGCGCAGCAACGTGTAGCGGTAAAAGCTGAGCTTGCAAAAGAGCAAGAAGAGATATTAAAGCAACAACGTTTAGAAGCTCTAGGTATGGATGTGTTAGCAGAGGCACGTTTACGTGCTAAGTCGGCAGCGCTTGATCCTAAATATGTTTTTGATGAAACATTAAAAGCTGAGGTGAAAATTCAAACTGCTTTATTTACAAGTTTAGGCAATAGCCGCCTAGTGCCTGAAATTGTTATTGGTGGTGCAGGTCAAGGTGAGCAAAGCAACGGTTCTGAATTTATGCGTTTACTAGCTGCTGATGCCGCTTTAAGTCTTAAAAAGCGTTTAGAGAAAGAGAAAAAATAAGCGATTTAGTAAATTTAAAAGTTCTGCTTAGTCCCAGGTAACAAAGACTAAAAAAATGAAAACGCTGCCTAAAATTTCAGGCAGCGTTTTTTATTATGTGGAACTTTTCATAAAATGTATTAAAAAATTTACTATTCGTTCAGCCATAAGACTAAAGTCAATAGGTTAATTTTATTCACTTATTGAGTTTGTTTTTATCGTTTGTGAGGTTTGAGCTTTTACTCTAAAGTTCAGTTGTCGGCAACAAGCACGACTCACTTAATTAGGAAAGGCAAACCATGAAACGTACACTTTTAAAAACCATCGCTCTTGGCTCATTATTAACTTGCTCTGCAGCTGTAATGGCTGTGTCAAGTGACTAACAAGAACTGCTTAGAGAAGAGGAGAATGCTCCGC
>NZ_PNDV01000152.1:0-301 GCF_005930865.1 Pseudoalteromonas sp. S554
ATGAACTCGGGGCGATTCATACCTTACTTAAGACTAGATCCTTTAATTATACGAATTAGTAAAGCTCACCTTGAAATTGTAACTTAATTGATTTACTTCATTTCAAAATACAAAAAGCGTCACTTTACTGCAACAGGCTTCGCTTAATTAAAGTCGTTGCACCACTCACTTGAATACCCGAGGGATAAAAAGTCACATCGCTGATAGCATACTTTCATTGTGTTGGTCGGTATTATGTAAGCTCACTTTAGGATTGGTATTATTACTGAACTCGGTATGCTTAACGCTAATTTACTAAACC
>NZ_PNDV01000153.1:0-2007 GCF_005930865.1 Pseudoalteromonas sp. S554
TGGTTTAGCCGACGGTTACTTAGTTGTTTGGCATAACCGCCCTTACGAAGCCATTATTGAAACAGTTATCGATCAAAATTACGATTTAGTCATTAAAAGTACTCATCAACATGGCGCACTAAAATCGGTGATATTTACCCCTACAGATTGGCATTTGGTGCGTAAATGCCCTACTCCAGTATTATTTGTAAAAGAAATGGCATGGCCTGAAAATGGCAATATTTTAGCTGCTGTTAACGCAGTGAGCGAAAATGATCAGCATATAGCGTTAAACAAACGAATAATTAAAGACGCGCAATTTTTATGTGAGCTTGCTAATGCAAAACTTAACTTAGTCAATGCATATCCTGCCACCCCTATTAATATAGCTATTGAAATACCAGAGTTTAATCCTAGTCTTTACAACGAATCAGTTAAAAAACACCATAGGGAATCAACTAATGCACTGGCTACTGAATTTACATTAACTTCTGAGCAATGCTTTATTGAAGAAGGCTTACCAGAAGATGTAATTCCTGATATTGCAAATCGTTTGAATAGTGAATTAGTGGTTATTGGAACTGTTGGACGTACAGGGTTAAGTGCTGCGCTAGTTGGCAATACTGCAGAGCATGTAATAGATAGCCTAGACTGCGATGTATTAGCACTAAAACCGGACGGCTATGTAAGCCCACTGGCAAAAGATTAATAATTTTGCTGTAGCTCCCTATGCTAATAACATATAATACGCCCCTTTATTTCTAGCAAGTAATTTGCTGCATTGTTTACTAAGGGGGCGTAGTGTCTAACTCAGCTCAAGCCAAAGCTCAATATAACTTTAATAAGTTACAAAAGCGTTTACGCCGTTTAACTGGCCAAGCAGTTATGGACTTTAACATGATTGAAGAAGGTGACCGTATAATGGTTTGCCTCTCTGGTGGTAAATTATATTAAATATCTTTTTTGTAATTATTAATATTTCTTTTTTGTTTCCTCCAACCTATTATTCTTTCAGAAAAAAATTAAAAGTCACTCATTAATATTTAGATTGTTTTTTGCTCTTTTTGTAAAGTACGCTATATTTTACTAACCCACTTATAGTAATGATTGGTTTTGTAAAGTATGAATGTTAGTCAATATAAAGTTGGATCTAAGCGCTTTATTGCCTTTATTGGCTTAAATGATATTCCTATTTTACCTCTAGCAAATGCGTTTCTATATGATGTATTTTTAAACACATCATATTCAACCAAACTCCGTGTAGCGTATGAACTCAAAACCGTACTTAATTATTTTGACGCAGAAGAAATTGATCTAGAGCTTAGAGTTAGTTCTGGTTTGTATATAAGTCCGAATGAATTAAGTCAGTTCTATGGGCACATGCGCCTAAAAAAAGATTCTTTTTCACAAAAAAATCTATTTTCAGTACCTAATAATAGTGAAAGTAAATATATCAGGAATGCAATTTCAGCATCATCATTTAATAAAAACAAAGTATCAACAGAAACAACAACAGGCAGAATAAGAACTCTTAGGAAGTATTTAGTCTATATCCATGAACACTACCATGGTGATCGACAAGCACCGCCCAATTTAAAGGATTCATATAATAAGGTTATTTCAAAGTTAAAATTACGAGAAAGCTATACTCAAGGAACTAATAACGTTTCAAGTGTAGAGTTAGTTGAAACTGTAATACCTGATGAAATTTATGATTCATTTAAAAAAATAGTTTTACCTAGTTCAAAAGATAATCCTTTTAAAAAATGTAAGTTACGCAATTATTTAATTCTATCAATATTGAGACAAACTGGTATCAGAAGAAGTGAAGTCTGTAAGTTAAAAATTTCTGATTGCCAATTCTATGGTGATTATAACAAGATCAAGATTTATTCAAGCCCAGATGATCCTACTGATACTAGATTAAATAAACCTGATAAAAAGTGTGGGAGAGCACATTTCGCAGGGATTAGTGTAACGTTAATGAAAGAAATTCATTTTTATATTCACTGAATCGCCCCGTGTTTG
>NZ_PNDV01000154.1:0-212 GCF_005930865.1 Pseudoalteromonas sp. S554
AAATAGCCGAATTGTCTAAAAAAACGCGCTGCGCAAAACAAACGATTCGATATTATGAAAGAGAAGGATTACTGTTAAATCCAAACCGTTCAGAAGGTAATTTCAGGCTGTATGATAGTAAAGCACTTAAACAATTGGAATTCGTAAAACATTGTCGCAGCCTAGATATATCACTTAATGATATTAAACGTCTTATCGAAGTAAAAAAGAAG
>NZ_PNDV01000155.1:0-804 GCF_005930865.1 Pseudoalteromonas sp. S554
CCTTTAAGGGGCTGATAATAGTTTGCTAAAATGTGTAGCGCAGCGAAACCGAGCAAACTGTTAGCAGTGATCTTCACCCGATAAAGTGGACACCGTCCACGTTTCAATTAACTGCCGATTCAAACTCGGCAGGTGATTTATATCCTAAACTCGAATGCAATCGCTGTCTATTGTAAAAGTAATTTAGGTAAACCTTTAATTTTGATAATAGTTTACCGCTACTCTCAAATTTATTTCCTCGAATTAAGTCTGCTTTAAGCGAATGAAAGAACGACTCGACTTCTGCGTTGTCAGTACAACACCCAGGCCTATTCATACTGGCTTTGATGTTTTTGCTAGCCAAATACTTTTGTACAACGTGAGCACGGTATTCTGCACCTCGGTCAGTGTGAAATAATACACTTTCTGTTGGCTGTCGTTTTTTTATCGCAAGCCTTAGCGCCTTTAACGTAAGCTCCGTTGTTTTGTTTTTACCAAACGCCCAGCCGATTACTCGACGTGAATATAAGTCGATAACCACTGCAAGGTAATGCCAACGAGCCCCGACTTTTAAATACGTAATATCGCCAGACCACTGTTGGTTGATTGCTGTGGCCTTTTCACTATCTTTGCGTTTATTTTCTATCTCTTTATAAAAGAACTTAACCTTCGCCGGTTTACTGTAAGTCTTAAGCGCCCTAGCTCTTAAACCGTTTTCTCGCATTAAGCGGGCAACACGTTTTTGGCTATGTGTTACACCTGCTTTTTTTAGCGCATGAAATACGCGTTGGATACCATACGGTACATGTATCACAATGAGGAGTG
>NZ_PNDV01000156.1:0-1266 GCF_005930865.1 Pseudoalteromonas sp. S554
AAAATAATTTTGATAACAGCTAACTTTAGAGTGTTTAGCTATTCATTCTCCGCGCTGAAAACTGAAAACTGAAAACTGAAAACTGAAAACTGAAAACTGAAAACTGAAAACTGAAAGCTGAAAGCTGAAAGCTGAAAACTGAAAACTGAACACTTTTTCAAAGCTCAAACGGCGCTACGCCTACGGCTTTCATTTTGTAACCTACCTGTGCTAATTCACCTGACCAGGTTTCTGTTGTAATAATACCTGTGACTACAATTGCATCGTAAAGGCTTTCGATTGGTACGCCGCCTTTTATAGTAACGTGTACAAGCTGGTTAGGTGGCGGTGGTGGTACGTGTATGCAGGCACCAAAATACGGTACTAATAAAAATTCGGTGATTACTTCGCTATCGCCCTCTAGCGGTACAACAAAGCCGGGTAAGCTGATAGATTGCCCGTTTAGTTCTTTTACTACAGGGGCGTCTAAGTCGGGCTGTACCCAGTTTTGATCGCTGCCTTCGTGGTTCGCTTGTGCTTGGGTATCTATTTGCACATGGCCTTTTGGAATTAAGTCTTCCCAAAAAATTTCTTTAGGTGGGTTAGCGTTACTTGAAAAGCTAATAATAGCTAAGCTTAATATGCAAAAAGCATTTAAAGCTGTTTTAAAAAGTGTCATAAAATTCCTAAACATTATGTTTTTATACTCATGCCGTCGCTGAGTGAGTAAAAATAAGCACGAGTTGCTGGTATTAAACCAATAATAAAACCCGCCGCCATAATAGCGCCTATAAGGGTGAGTTCATAGCGTGAAAGCATGGCTACATTTACACTAATACCCGCATGGCTTTGTAGGTAGTCGGCTCCTAAAAGTAATGTGGCGTAAAATAATGCACACCCAAGCACACAGCCTAAAAATGTTGTAAGCAATGACTCCATACTTATAAGTGTAAATAGCTGCCATGGCCTTGCACCAACAGAGCGGAGTATAGCAAGTTCACGGCGACGTTGATTAAGGTTTGCAAGTAATGTAGTTAACATACCAAGCAGGCTTATCAGCACGACAACAAATGAAAAAAGCAGTAGTATTTTTTCAACAATGGCGAGCATTTCCCATAAGTCTTTTAGCGTGACGGTAGGCATAATGGCTAATAGAGCCTCGGGCTTGTACTGATTTATGTTACGCCTAATTTGTAGTGTATACAAAGGCGAATCAAACCCCATTAAAAATGCAGTGATTTGTTTAGGGTGACCAGTTAGGTTGTTATGCTCATCGTGCTCATCGTG
>NZ_PNDV01000157.1:0-3497 GCF_005930865.1 Pseudoalteromonas sp. S554
AAAAGCATATGGGAAAAAGCTGGCTGCGATGAGATCGCAATAAGAGAGCCTCTATATGTGTTTGCCGTATGATACTTGCTTAACAGCCGCATCGACATACGAAGTAAACGAATTTGTTTATTGATTTAGAATTGACCGTCAATTTATAAAAACGGTCAAAAAGAAAACTAATGCCTATTGACAGAGTTAAGGCTCATATGTGTTAGGTTTTGATGCTCATAGCTTTGAACATGACTGTGGGATTGAACCACATGCCTGCACCAATGAAATTAAACTTGTCTTATTCGCTACAAAGTTTGATATATTTGGTTTTTCCATCATTAAAGCAAGTTTTTCTTTTATGAACTCTTTATTTTGAAAAAGAAACAATGCTCTCTTATCATCTCGCATTTTGCGCGATTTAAGATACATAGCTCCGAAATCAGCAGTACCATTAAGCATCATTTTAATATCTAACATTTCACCATTTAGATAATCTTTAAGAACCAAGTCATTATCAGACGAACCAATAAGTGATGAAAGATATTCTAGGGCAATAAGCCTTGAAGCCAAGAATACCATTGCATGATCACTACTTTTTATTTCGGGAAATATAATTTTTTCATTCTCTCCCAAATACAATATAGCGGTCTCTAAAGCAGCCACTCTCTTATCACCTTCGTATGAAGAAACCTCAATGACCTCCTTGTTCAACTTCCATTCCATCACAACATTGGCACCTACCTTTCCCTCACCTGCAATTTTTGCAGCACTTTCTGAAATAAATTTTGCGATTCTATCGACTTGTTCGTCAGCTAGTGATGCTGACGAAGGAAAAAATAGAAATGGAATAAAGAACAGAAGAGACGTTTGTTTGATTATTTTGCTCATATTTCAACTGCACCTGCTTCCAGTGATAGAAGAAATGATCTTAGGATGTTTTTAGAATTCTGAGGTAACCCCTGTAAAGTTGAATGTAATTCATAATCTTCTTTTGGCATTTTAATAGCATTCTCATTGTCTCTATCCATCCAAAATTCTGGAAGAGAAAACGCTTTTTCAATACTTCTAGCAACATGGTCGGATATATCCATTTCTCCTGTTGCCATCTTAGAAACATAATTAGCATTAGTAATATGAGCCATTTTACCAGCAGTAGGCTCATGCCCTCCACTCATCCAACGTATTAAATCAAGATTATTAGATCGATTTGTAATTGTCATGATGCCCTCGTTTTATGAAACCTAACCATAGCCATAATGTGTGGCGAGTTTACGAGGCATCAATTTTGATGGCCTTGTTATAACTTTTAATCGGAGCTGTGATGAAAAACAAAATAGAAACGTTCAATAAATTCAATCGTGGCGCGCGCAGGACAGATAGGCAAAGACACCTTGAGCTATGCGGTTTTACATTCAAAGGATTGTTTCTTATTGATCGCCCGATTACGCCAAAATCTCACGGCGAATCATTGGCGCGTTCATTTAATAAAATTCATAAAAAAGAATGCCATATTGTGTATTGGGTAGGCCAGAAAAATATGGACGGACAAACGAGCTACCAGTATTGGATTAAGCAGTTATAACGATTTGCATAAAGGGCGCGCGGTTAGCGCGTCCTAGCCCGTAGTCTTTTTGCGGGTGATCTTTGATGCACTTGTTATAACATCACCCATAAAGTTCTACTTTTATTGATGGCTTAATTGAAACTCGTACACCATAAGGAATACTCATTTCGCCATCATACCTGCTAGTTTTAAAACAGCCTGATGGTGCAAATTCTAGATATTCTCCACTTTTCTCAAAACGCCTTTTAACGCCAGCGCAATCCATAAGATTCATTGAGAATATTGAATTATCTATTCCATCTGAGAACAATTCAAAATAAACATCACCATCATATTGGTAAATGGTTATTTTTAATTCAAGGCCGTCCTTTTTCACACTGTACGTATACCAAATACAATCAGTTTCTATAACTGGTTCAGTTTCTAATACAGCGAGAACATCTACTTCATCCCAAACTAGCACAACATCTCCAATGGGTTATAACGCCCTCATCAGCCGCTGACGAAAGTGGCGCGACTTTTTGCGTTTTTTGCAAAATTCGCGACACTTTTGGCAGTCTGCTGGATGAGTTTGTTATGTAATAATTTCAATTTACCACCTTTGATATTTTTTTGAGAATATCTTTATCTTCTCCAAACTTGCAAATTGCATCACAATCTTTTCTTAAATCACTGAATAGTATGTAATGAATTTCAATGTCACTATTTTTAATCGATGGCCTCTGTAGCTGCAATATTACTTCTTTCTCCCGCTTGTCAGGAATGATAAGGTACAAAGATGGTAGGTTATTTGGAAATGAATAATAAAGATCAGTTAATCTTAATATCCCAGAATAGATGGATGTACTTTTTTCCACTTCAAAAGCACAAGTGATTTTATTTGAATCCTTTTCAAACCAAATTGCATCAATAAGTGTTATTGTTTTATAAGTGTCTTTATCAACATCTATTTCTGGAAACTTATCTACGCAGATAAAAGACAAGCTATTACCATTATGACATCTTGATTTGTCGTTTGCTGCGGCAATAACATCATAACCAATTGAATTTCCGATAGTGAGAATGCGATGTTGCATTTCAGTGTGGAGATCTTCTTCCTCCATTTCACTTACAACTTCTTTGTGCCGTTTTTTTATTTTCTTTTCTATTTTTGTTCGTTCTTCATCAGAAAGATGATCGTCACTTATCAGTAATTTCTTTTCGCCAACATCAAATAAAAGCCCTGCAAAAGCACCCAAGTCATTCGATAACTCAGACTTTAGTTCATCATTTTTCTCTATTATAATTTCTCTCATCCTGAGATAATCTGACCACGACCCGAGCTTTACTTTATCTTTGAAGAGCGTATTGAATCCATTAACAATAGCAGTATTGCATGGAGGTATGATAGTGGGATGTAAAAAATAAAGAATACTTGCAACTGCTGGACCTAATCCTTTAATTTTCCGTTGATCTAATAAGATTATTTCCTTAATTATTTGTTCTTCTTTTGTGGCATTTATGCATTTTTCCAAGAATTGGCCAAATGCAACTTTATTTTCCTCATTTTCATAAATATCAGGTATTCGTAATTTTGGCTTCCAGTAAAAGGGATGCGATGCTCCTTTAAATACTTGCTTTTGTTCCGTGATACAGTTTAAAACAAATTCTAAAGATGAACCTTTAAAATCATTCCCAAAACTTCCATTTTTAATATCCTGTATTACATCAAATACACCCCTACGGATAGTTCTAAATGCTTTTAGTCGTTCGTCATTATTTACGAACCAGCTATTATAAACCGTCTCCTCATCACTTTTATAACCATCAATTATTGATTTTAAATCTTGACTCATATCCCCACTCTTAATTATTTGTATATTTACATAGACATAATGACTCCCACACGGTGTTAGCCTCCGCTTTTCGTGGGTTAGCTTAATTCAAAGCCAGAGCCATAATTAGTTTGTCA
>NZ_PNDV01000158.1:0-2142 GCF_005930865.1 Pseudoalteromonas sp. S554
TATTATGTTTCCTCAGTGTAGCGCGCAGCGCCTCGGTGCTCTTGGTGGTAGAAATTGTTTTATGGTTAAGCTTTGTACTTGATTTATAAAGTAAATAAAACATTATTATCACCACAGAGAAGACAAGGAGCAGTAAAGGAGAAGCCATTTAAAAACTAATGCATTGTATTACGGACTTCTCAGTGTAGCGTGCAGCGCTTCGGTGTTCTCGGTGGTCAGTTTTTTTGTATTTAGGCGTTTAACTGAATTATTAAAGTAAATAAAACATTATTATCACCACAGCGAAGGCAAGGAGCAGTGCAAGAGAAGTAATTTTAAGACCAATTCGTTTTATTACGTTCTTCTCAGTTTAGTGCGCAGCTAATCGTTACGCTTGGTGGTAATTTATTTTAAGAGTTATTTTAACGTAGGCGCGAAATAGATTCGCGCTTTCGAATTTAAAAGTTAGCGGAGAAAGCGATTCTTGAAAATGCTTCGCCATAAACATCTTTACCTAGGTAAAGCTCAGCGCCTAGGCTTTTAGCACCCCAAACAGGTTTGTTTAGTTTACGCGTATAGGCTGTTTGTAGTTCATAACTGGTTTTGTAACCATCACGTTTGTTTGTAAGGCCACGAAATGTTGTATTTAAGCTTTCTTTAGCGCTAAGCTGCCAATGCCAATTAACACTCATCGATTTAGCTGGGGTATAGTCGGTGTAGTCATGCTCGTCGCCAGCCCAGTGGCCAATTACGTTGCCTGAATTACGATTTCCGTCTTGGTATATACTATTTGCATACCAGCCTAACTGCCAGTTACTGTGTTCAAAACGTAGACTGTGGTTGTTTGCAATAAAGGGTAAATAAAGCCCGAAGCTGTATGCATTATTGCGAGAGCCGCCACCCAGTGTATCTTCAAGCGCAACTTCACCATAAAGCTCATACGGCAAATCAAATAGGCTGTTATTGTATTCAAACGTGATTGAGCCTAATTGGTCACCAAGCTCAAAGTTTGCATCAACCTCTTCGGCATCGGCACGAGTTATATTATCTTTTCCGCCAGGGTCAAAAAAACCTTCGGCAAAATCTTTCAATGTAACGCTGCGCGGGCCACCACCAAATTGCATTAAGCGACTTAGGCCAATCGTTAAATTATCTGTTGCAGCAAAGCTGGTATGAAGGCCAAATAAATAAGGTTTACCTGGTTTGTATTCACGAGTAACTCCTTTTTGCTTTGTCCCTTCTAAAATTCCACGCTGCTCAGTCATTTTGCTAATAAACATGTCGTATCGAATATTAAAGCTGGTTATTGGCTCAACATTACTTATGGTAATTGACGGTGTTGTTTTAGCGTGTGTACTTAATAGCATGGCGCTGTCGTTAAAAGGTGAATACCAATGCTCACGATAACCTATATCGAGTTGTGCATACTTATTACCTAGGTAAATAAAGCTTTGAGTTGGGAGTATTTCGTCTTCGTTTACAATGCCTGTCACACTTACACCAAAGTAACGGCCAAAGTTAGCGTAAGCGCCACCTTCAACAATTAAGTTGGTTTTAGTGGTTTGCCCACGTTGGTTTGGCAGTGTTTTGTTTTTTGTACCAGCAGCAAGGGTTGCTTTAGCAAATGTGCCTGCATCGCTTTGAATATATGGGCTTATTTGATACGACAAAGTTTGGTAAAGTTCTGGGTAACTATGCCTTATGGTTTGCAATACGTTATATATGTCGTGCGCTTTATAAGGTTTACTCATAATGTGCGTATTTTTACTTACCGCTAAAAGGCGCTCTACATTATGCTCTAATTCTGGTGCTTGGTTTAAAGGTAAATAGGGCGACACGCCTCCTTTAGCTAAAGCGTTTGTGCTTAATGCTAATGCTATAAGTAGCGATATTTTTTTGAACATAATTATTCCGTTAGCCAATTTTTAAAGTAAGTAAATACGTTAATGCGAGGTTAGCAATAAATACGTTAGTAAGAAAGAAAAAGCGTTAATACATAGTGGTTTTAAGTTGCTAGTTATGAGGTGAAGTTTCTAGATATTAGATGGCAGTTACAGGTGTTAGTTTTCCGTTTAAGTTGGTGGCAGTTATCAGAATAGTTATTAAGGTTTGTATTGATGAGCGTTATTTACAAAAGTGACTTATTCACCACAGAGAAGACAA
>NZ_PNDV01000159.1:0-599 GCF_005930865.1 Pseudoalteromonas sp. S554
GTGGGTGGCTGGGGCACTTGACCTTCCTAGGGTAACCTCATCATGGCACTATTCAAGGCGGCTGGTTTCATCATTATGATCCAGTTAGTTTCAGGCTCAAGTCAGGTGTAAGCGACTTTGTTTATTGTATTAATGCACGCGTACTGAGCGTCTAATCAAGACAAGTGGCTTAGGTCTGTAGGCATATAATCAGGTTAAACCTTGTTGGTTATTAACTCACCCAATTGATTGATGCTCAGCCTTATATCCAGTTAGATGTTCAGCTCACTCAATACCGTGACTAACTCTTTAAGAATTTTGCTTCATCGAATACCGTCTCTTTTTTAAGCATATAATAAACACAGCGACCAAGCTTATGCGCAAGCGCTGACAGTGCTTTGGCTTTACTCATTCGTTTTTGTAGTTTTTCGAGGTATTTGTTGGCGTTGTGATTGTGACGCAGCAGCAATACAGCGGCTTCGGAGAACGCCCATTTTAGATGTGCATTGCCAATTTTGTTGCCTTGGGTGCCATAGGTTTTGCCGGCAGACTCTGCTTTACATTTGACTAACCGACTATATGAAGCGAACTTTTGTACGCTTGAAAAGCGATTAATGTCC
>NZ_PNDV01000016.1:0-8168 GCF_005930865.1 Pseudoalteromonas sp. S554
AATGAGAAGCCAAGCCATTTAATTTATTGGTTTTTTAATCACGAGTCACTTAATCACTTTTCTAAAAGCGCAGCGTCTCTAAACCTCTATGTGAATAATGGATTTTAGGTCTTTAATGCACAAAGAGGATTGAGTGAGGTTGCTACTCTTTTGTTTGTAGCTTTTTAGCGCGTTCTTCTGCGTTTATTAGTGCTTGTGATTTAGGGGCGCGTTGTTTTTCTTCTATTTTGGGTTTTTCGGCTGAGTTTGGGTCCCAACTTGCATCAAGTGATAGGTTGGCAAATGGGTTGCTGGCATCTGCTTTTTTAGGCTCAGCTGCAGGGGTTTTAGGCTCGGCTTTTGCCTCAGATGCTTCTGGCTCTGGTTGAATTGTTTTAGGGGTGTTTTGTGGCGCTGGTGGCTCCGGCACGGTTTGTGTTGGCTCTGTTTTACGCGGTTTTTTCTTTTTGCCGGGCAGTGGTGCATTAGGATCGAACGTGCGTACTTCGGGCTCTTTAAAGTCGTGTTCCGTTTTAAATGCAGGCGCTTCTGGCTCGGGTTTATCTAATTTAGCAGGTGTACTTGTTGGTAGCGGCTCAGGTGTTTTCTCTGCTGGTTGTTCAGTTTTTTCAACAGGCTCTGCTGGTGTTGGCTCTGGTTTTACTGGGCTGTGCTTGCGCTGTTTTTTTACTGGTTTTGCATCTGGATCAAAGTCGCGTACTTGCGGTTCGTTAAAGCTGCTGGCGTTTTTAATACGCTCTAATGTAGTTTTAGCTGCGGCTTCAAACTCGGCGGTATTAGGTTGTGGTTTTTCTTCGCTTGGTTTGTCATTACTAACTGCGTCGTTAGTAGGGGCTTTTGGCTCGGCTGTTTCTGTAGCCGATTGCTCACTGGGTGCCTGTATTTTTTGTGTGGTTTTTGATTGCTGTTGCTCTGAGGTTACATTAGCTATTTGTTTTTCGGCGCTTTGTGTATTTTGTGTTTGCGTACTAACCGCTGTAACGGCTGCGCTGGCATTGGTTTGTTTTGCGCGGCGCAAACGAATGATCACCATTGCGCCAATAAGCACAACCAGTACTAATACAAAACTTGGTAATAATAACGAGCTAGGTTGCTGGCGCGCTGGTTGTGGGGCAATCACTGGCGCTGGTTTTATCACCGGCGCTACTGTTGGCTCTGTGGGTTGTATAACCGGTGTCGCTTGCTCTGTTACTTGGCTTTGCGCTGGCTCTTGTACTTTTTTTGATTCTCCCTCAAGCACTTGTGCTGAAGCTTGTTCACGTTTTTGAGTTGTTATTGGCTCTGCTAGCGTTTGGTTGTCAGCTGTGTTGTTAGGTGCGTTGTTTTCAGTAGGTGTAGGTTGTGTAGGCTCTACATTAATGGTCACTTCGCTTGCGTTAGCGTCAATCATGTCGCTAATTTGCTGTTTTTGCTCATCGGTTAAGTTTAGTGTTTTTTCGTCTATTAGCCCATCGGTGGTTTGGTTGGTGGGCTGAGTAACCGGAGCAGGTTGCACATTGTTTGGTTGTGGTTGGGTTACTATTACGCTTGGCTCTGGCTCTTTTACTATTGGTTTAGGCTGAGTAAGTACTTGCTTAGGTTTGTTACAATGTTTTTTGTAGTCACGCGCCGCTTTACGGTATTTTTCGCTTGTTTTGTTATTACTGTATTGCTGTACTTCTTGCTTTATAAGTATGCACATTGCTTCGTTATAAGCAGCGCTATTAACACTATAAAATAAGGCAAAACAAAGCGTCAGGCGTGTGAGTAAAGTGGTCATAAGGGCGGTTAGCGTTTAAACATTAATAAGTTGATTTTAAGCGTAAAATTAAAAATTATCTAGGGGAGTATTACGCTTAATGGCGGGCGAATATGGCTAAGCTTATTTGCTTTAATATTAAAGCTTAGCCTGGCGGTTATTAAATAGCGCTGAGTAAGCGCTATTTAATTAGCTTATTACCATTAAGCTGCGGTATTCGTCGTAGGCAAATTGGTCGGTCATGCCGCTAATGTAATCTTGAATTAACCGGCATCGGTAATAAAATTCGTAGGCTGCAAAATGGTCGGGCTCTTCTTGCATGGCGTCTATGGCATGTTGGTAGCTGTTTAAGTGCTTTTTAGAGAGCTTTTTAACAAGCCTTGATTCTATTAGTAGGCGTTTGTCGCCATTTAGGGCGCGTTTAAAGTCGTCACTTGTTAATTGCAGTAGAGGTTTGTAGCTGTCGAGTAGGCCGTTAATAATTCTGTAGCCTTGTAGCTCAAGCTTTTCTACTTCTTTATCTGAAAACACATGCGCTTGGGCAACTTGTTTAAGCGTTTGTGTTACGGCATGCAAGTGGCTTCGGTCTTCTAGTAGGGCATGGTTAAAGTCGCCGTGATAAATGGGTTCTATGTTTTCTATAAAGCGTTTTGCGGCATGGTTAACTAGCGGGTGCAGCAGGGCTACACGCAGGTATATAAAAAATTCGCTATTAAAGTTATACGGTTGTGCTTTGCCACGCTCTAGTGCGTAGTTTACCGCTTTGCTAACAAAGTCTTGGTGTTCGGTGTCGTCAATGGTTAGGTTTATAAGTACTTTTTGATAGTGATTTTTAAGCACGGTGCACAGTAGCTCAATGGTTATTATGCCTTTTTCTACTGCATCTTCTATGTCGGCTAGGCAGTAGGATATGTCGTCGGCGGCTTCCATTATGTAACTGGCAGGATGACGACAGTATGGCTCTATGGTTAACTCGTTTTGTAATGCTTCAATAAAGGCTTTTTCACTGTAGTAGTAGCCTACTTTTTTCATTAAGTAGTTTTTATTTTGGGGTATGTCTTTTACATCAAGCCCTGCTGGGCGGGTGTATTTTAAAATACCTGCACTTTGGCTGTAGGTTAGGTTAAGGGTTTGCAACGAGTGAATAATACGAATGCCTTGGGCGTTGCCTTCAAAGTTGCAAATGTCTTGCGCTAGGTGCTTAAAAATAACGCCTATGCCGGTGTTTGGCTCGCGGCATCGCTCGGGCGTTACACTGGCTAAATTAGTATTAAACCAGTGGTTTATTGCGGCTTCGCCAAAGTGGCCAAAAGGTGGGTTGCCAATGTCGTGCATTAGGCAAGCCATTTCTACTAGGCTTTCGAGTGGGCGTTCTAGGTCGGTTAAGCCATAATCTTTTTGTTGCTCAAAGCTTAGGTTGGCAAAAATACGCTGTACAATAAAGCGGCCAACTTGTTGTACTTCAAGCGAGTGGGTTAACCTTGAACGCACAGCGGCGTTTCGCTCAAGCGGAAATACTTGTGTTTTTTGTTGCAAGCGACGAATAGCGGCGCTGTTCATTATGCGGCCACGGTCGCTTTCGAGCGCCATTTGTAAATTAGAGGTGGTTCTGTACATACGTGCGGGGGTTATTTTTTTACTAAAGTCGATAGTCATCGGTGTCCTTGTTTAGTGGCGATGACTGGCGAGGTAAATGCGCGTTGTCATTCGTTTTTAATACTTACTAGTTAATATATACACCTAGAGGAGTTAGGTACAGGTGCTTGTATCATTTAAGGCCTGGCAATTGTATTATAAAGTTATATTTTTCAGTATTTAACGTATTTTAATGTAGGCGAGTATTTGTAATGAAGTATGGATTTGTAACGGCGATGATGTGGGCACTTTTGGTGTTAACCAGCCATACGGCGTTTGCAGCAAAAGAGCAAACGGTAGTACTTGTGTCGATTGACGGTTTTAGGTGGGACTACATTGAAAAACACGGTGCACCTAATTTAAAAGCTATGGCCGATAAAGGCGTAAGGGCACAAAAGTTAATACCGGTTTACCCCACAAAAACGTTTCCTAATCATATTTCTATTGTGACTGGGTTATTGCCAGTGAATCACGGCATTGTTGATAACAAATTTTGCGACAAAGCGCGTAATAATGAGTGTTACAGCATGGGTAAAGCATTAGGCGACAGTACGTGGGTAAAAGGCATTCCGCTGTGGAACTTAGCTAAAATGCAGGGTCTTAAGTCGGCGGCGTATTTTTGGCCTGAGTCTGATGCGCGGTTTAATGGTATGACTCCCGACTATTTTTATCATTACTCTAAGCATAGTGAGTACCAAGGCCGGGTTGACCAAATTATTCAGTGGTTGAGCTTACCTAAGGCGCAGCGCCCTCGATTTGTTGCGAGTTATTTTTCGTTAGTCGATAGCATGGGGCACGAATTTGGCCCCGATGCGCCACAAACACGTGATGCAGTTAAACAGCTCGATACGTTAATGGGGCAGTTGCAAGCGCGTTTAAATAAATTAGAACAAGATGTGAACTTAGTGATTGTGTCGGACCATGGTATGGCGGTTGTTGATCCTGATAAAAGCATTTTGTTAAACACGTTACCTAGTGATGACGGTTTTATAGTTAAAAATACGGGGCCGCGTTTACTAATATATGCAAAACCCGAAACCAGCGTAGCCGACATAGCCAATTACAAAGCGCGTTTACGCGAGGCGGCAAATGGCCGTTATACAGTGTTAACTGATGAGCAGTTGGCTGGGTATCATTATAATAAAGGGAGCCGAGTGGGCGATATTATAGTGCAAACTAACGCGCCTGCTGTATTTACCAGTAAGGGTAAATCGACTTATGTTGGCACACACGGTTACGCTTACACAGACGACATGGCAGCCACGTTTATTGCAACTGGGCCTGCATTTAAACAAGGTGTAAGCCTTAAAAAAGTAAATAACCTCGACATATATCCGGTGCTTGCAAAAGTAATGGGCTTAAAGCTATTAAATAAGGTAGATGGCGATGGTAAAACGTTAATGCCGGCTATTAAGCAAAAAGTTGTTGTGCATTAAAAAGAGCGCATAACGCGCTCCAAAGGGACTAATACCAATCCGCAAAATAGATCACTTAATTAAACGGATTAGACTAACAAAATAACGTAAGCGGGCATTACATATGCCCGCTTTTTTGTGCTCATTTATTTAAAGTTAGCAATACTTGTTTTTGTAGCCGTTACAGTGCGAATTGCGTATGCCTGGTTTGTAATACCGTAAGGAATACCGTTTACGCTCCAATTTGGGTTAGAGAAGTAATCGTACTGTGTTGCGCTACCAAATACTTGTGGGTACGCCATGATACTTGCAAACTCGTTTTGTACACCGTGGCCCATGCCGTCAGTGTAAACACCACCCGACGTATCACCTTGTTTACGTGAATGCGCTAAGCCTTGGTTATGGCCTAGCTCGTGTACAAATGTGCTTGCGCCACAATCAATCGCTGTAATTGAGTACATACGATCGCTCATTGAGCTGTAAAGGTTGCCGTTTGTACCTTGTCCAACCCATGCTAAACCACATGAAATTAAGCCAGCACCTGCACTTTGACCCATACCTAGCACTGCTACCATATCGGCTTTCCAGCCTGTGCGTAGGTTATCTACGTAGCTGCTGTTTGTTACTGCATTAAGCCAATCTTCAGATGGAGTAATTGCGTAGTCGCCTAAGTTTTGCGAGCCCACTAAACGCAGCGTAATGTCTACGCCATTTTGGCTGTAAACTTGATTACTAAACGCAATAAGCTGGTTAATTTTTGTATTAATATTGCTGGTTGCTGCAGCCGACTGGTCGGTATATAAAATACCAATATCGATTGTTTCTGCTTGAGCTGTGCTTGCAGCGCACAATGCAGCTGCTACTGCTGTTTTGATGATTACATTCTTCATTGTTGTATTTCCTTACTCTTGTAGTGGTTAATATAGTTATTATTAAATTTTGCTTAAGCATAACGAGCACGCTTAAGCAGCCATTTAATGGGGCTTAATATAAAAAATTAGGTAATAGCAATCCGCGATAGCACTTAATTAAGCGGGCGGAATAAGTGATTAGCCGTCGGTTTTAGGGGCAAACATATCGCCAGCGTTATCGGGTTTTGGCTGTGGGGTACTTACGTCGTGCTCAATATGGCTTTTATATAAATCGCGTTTAGCGGCTATCCAGCCATACTGGCCTTTGCTTTCAAATACGTAGTTACCAGAAGGCGCGGTAAATTGGCCGTATATAGCGTCTTTCCCAACGGTAAGTACCGTGTTGTGCATACGTCCGTCAACGCCAAGTACTTTTCCAAAAATACTTTTGTCACCATTGGCCGACTCAATAACGTTAGTGACTTCGGCTGTATAAGTTTCGGTTGTTTGTGGAATAGCTAAATCAAAGTTTTCGCCTGTTTTTAGTGCTTGTAAAGTGGCTAAATCAAACTCTATGTACGCTTCGTTATTAAGATCGGTAGGCAGTACTTTGGCATTGGTAAGTACTGCTTTGGCACGATCAGATAAGCGGTTTACCGCGTCAAAGCTTTCAAATGTGGCTGTTTGTTCTATTTTAGGCGTGGCTTTTATAGGGTCTTTACTCATATCAATAGGCACAGGCGCTTTGGTTGTGCGTGTTTTTTGCAGATCAATAGGAACAAAATCGATCGCTATTGGAGCAGTAGGCTCCTCGGCTTTTTTGGTCTCAATTACTCCTTTGTAAATGGCAAATGCGAGTACCGCAGTAGCAATGGCAGCAATGATTAAACGCTTCATTTGTTTCTCTTTTGGTGTTTTTGGTTAACTATTTGTTACGTTTTATACTAAGTGAGTAATTAGATCAAGTTTGGCTTTATAGTATTAATGTATTGTTTTTTGATTTTTTAAGTTGTTGTAAAGTAATGGTTAGCTTGTTTTTAGTACATTTTAGGTATTGCTTTTTGTAGGCTTCATGCAGCCTGTGGCGCTTTTATAGGTACTTGTTTGTTTTTTAAAATGCAATAATTTAAAGGCTCAAAACTTTTTAAAATAAAAATGAAAATAATTCACGATTCTTACACTAATAGTTAATTGCATTGTAAAAATGAGCAACGTATGTTGTGTGCATAAAAATAAATGCAAGAGGGATATATGGCGTTTTCAGATCAATTACTTAACCGAGCAACCGCTGGATTAGTGGCAGTGATTATTGGTTTTGCAAGTTCCATTGCATTAATTTATCAGGTTGTGATCACCCTAGGGGGGACGCCTGATTTAGTTGCGAGCTGGATTTTAATGCTAGGTTTAGTAATGGGAACAACCTCAATAGGTTTATCTTACTATTACAAAGTTCCTGTTTTAATTGCATGGTCGACCACTGGGGCTGCTTTGCTTATATCAAGCGCACAGGGATATAACCTAAACGAGGCGGTTGGGGCATTTATGTTTGCCGCGTTGTTGGTTTTTTTGTCGGGTATAACGGGTTGGTTTGAAAAAATAATGAACCGAATACCCAGCGAACTTGCCTGTGCCATGTTAGCGGGCGTGCTGGTTACTTTTGGTATTGATGTATTTAATTTTATGAATGATATGCCCTTAGTTATAGGGTTAATGGTATTGGTTTATTTTGTAGGTAAGCGCTTTTTTGCGCGTTTTGCCATGCTAAGCGTGTTAATTGTGGGGGTGTTATTAGCGTGGCAATTTGGCCATGTAGATACCAGCGCATTGCAGTGGAAAATGAGTCACTTTACCTATATTGCGCCTTCGTTTAATTTACAAGCCTGTATAAGCATTGGTTTACCTTTATATATTGTGACAATGACCTCTCAAAATCTGCCAGGTATTGCTGTGTTAAAGGCGCATAATTACAAAGCGCCTATTTCGGCAACGCTTAATGTGACGGGGCTAGTAAATGTACTTTGTGCGCCGTTTGGAGCGTATTCAATTAATTTAGCTGCGATTACGGCGGCTATTTGTATGAGTGATGAGGCTGATAAAAACCCGGATAAACGCTATTGGGCAAGTATTGCGGGTGGTGTGTTTTACATTTTAATGGCGTTGTGTGCTGCAACTTTAGTCGGTTTGGTGGCAAGTTTGCCGCAGGCACTTATTTTGGCGTTAGCGGGTATCGCTTTGTTTGGCACTATTGCAAATAGTTTGCAGCAAGCGTTAACGGGTTCGCAATATACCGAGGCTGCAATAGTGACGTTTTTAGTTACGGCGTCTGATTTAACGATGTTTTCAGTAGGATCTGCTTTTTGGGGAATTATAGCGGGCGTATGTACAGTAATGATCACTCGTAAAGGTTAATGACGGTGGGTTACTTAAAAGCGCAGCGCCTTTTAATCTTTTTGTGAATAATGGGCTTTCAAAACTGTAATGCACAAAGAGGAGTGAATGATCAGGGCAATACCAATGTTTAGTTAGATA
>NZ_PNDV01000160.1:0-629 GCF_005930865.1 Pseudoalteromonas sp. S554
CAAACACGGGGCGATTCATTGTTCTATCTGAATTAGTAGTTCCATTTAAATTACCACCTGCCTCTGAGATTATTTTAAAATGCTCTTCGTCAGCAACATTTTCAGATCCTTGAAACATCATATGCTCAAAAAAATGAGCAAAACCTGACTTACCAAGTTCTTCGCGAGCAGATCCAACATGGTAGGTAACATCAACGTGCACTAGTGGATCTGAATGATCTTCATGAACGATAACTGTTAGACCATTATCAAGTTTATATTTTTTATAAGGTATGTTGATATCGTTAGGATTAGCTTGAACAGATTCTATGAGAGTAACGCCTGGAATTGATACTTCTGCTGCGGTATTTTTATCAATTGCTTGGGTTGAGCTATTACAAGCAGCTAACCCTGATGCTAATAATACTGCAAGTGCTATTTTTGAGAGTTTCATTTTTAATTAACTCAATGAGTTTAAGGACTAAGTAGAGTTACAACAAGTTGTATTGAAGTGAAATTACTATGGTTTTGTAACTAAGTGTAAACACTTAATCTTTAAGAGAAAATGATAACTAATTTTATAAGAAAATCTGTGGATATCTTAACAACACTTCACTTCCCTATTGAATAAGTAAGTGGCGTCCCCAAGG
>NZ_PNDV01000161.1:0-401 GCF_005930865.1 Pseudoalteromonas sp. S554
TAACACATATGAGCCTTAACTCTGTCAATAGGCATTAGTTTTCTTTTTGACCGTTTTTATAAATTGACGGTCAATTCTAAATCAATAAACAAATTCGTTTACTTCGTATGTCGATGCGGCTGTTAAGCAAGTAGCTTACGGCAAACACATATAGAGGCTCTCTTATTGCGATCTCATCGCAGCCAGCTTTTTCCCATATCCTTTTGGGGTTGCTGGGGCACTAGACATTCATCGGTTAACCTCATCATGGCACTATTCAAGGCGGCTGGTTTCATCATTATGATCCAGTTAGTTTCAGGCTCAAGTCAGGTGTAAGCGACTTTGTTTATTGTATTAATGCACGCGTACTGAGCGTCTAATCAAGACAAGTGGCTTAGGTCTGTAGGCATATAATCAGGTTA
>NZ_PNDV01000162.1:0-813 GCF_005930865.1 Pseudoalteromonas sp. S554
ACAACTTTGAACACAATTGTAAATTGTGCACCCACTCCACATTTTGGCAAGAGTAACGCTACGCAACTCAGCCAAAATGTCGCTCCGCGGTGGGTTAACATTTTTCTGGGCAAACACCCATTGAGTCTAATAGCCCCTCATGCTCGTCTTTTATAGCACTTTCGCTTTCATCTGTTAGTGTGTTTTCTTTAGTTGATGGGCTGACTCTTTTAGAAAATTTAATTTTCTTTTTATGAGCATTTGCCTTGAAAGCTATTATATCTTTCGAAGATTGGGGGCGAATAGAACCCCATATGGACTCTTCTTCCCAGAAGATAGCTTTTGCCTTTTCTAAGGACACAGGCAAGACTTTCAAACTTGCATCGCCTGTTATAGCCCCTGTATTTTCGTCGAAGATAAACTCCTTAGATTCCATAACTGTTAAGTCTACGCTTAACGTGCGGTTCTCCTTTTCTAGGGTTACAGTAAGACTAATGGTGTCATCAATTTTAACCGAAAATACATTATCTAGGTTTTCAACAATTGAGATGAATTCAATTTCAATATATACGTTACTCATAAACTCTATTCCTTGTTTTGATTATTACTATCGTAACGTATTTGGGGCAACTCGACGCCAATCGGTAAAAATAAATATTGCTAATTTTTATCTAATTTGTTCATGGTTGATTGTAGGCGTTAATAAATAATTTCCTAATAGATAATAATTAATTTAAGGGTAAAAATAACGAGTCGTGCCATTTATGTTAAGATATTAACTTGTCATAACGGAATATGATAAAAAATATGGATAAGAATATTGATATGAATAAG
>NZ_PNDV01000163.1:0-2663 GCF_005930865.1 Pseudoalteromonas sp. S554
GCAAACACGGGGCGATTCATAAAGTTATTATTGGTTTTGTTTAACTTTACTTGTTAAAAATCCTTATGGGCTTTATGCTCTCCTTTTGTTAACGCTTTTACTCATTTAGGGTCCTCTATGTCTTTCCCCTTATTTATTGATGACTCACCTTCTTTAATAGAGTTTACTCGTATCTACCTTGCTTTGTTTTATACATTTGTAGCAGGCTTTTATACCTATAGAATTATTTATATGTCACGTACTGAGAAAGAAAACATTGTTTTTCCTGGAGTTAAGTATTGTGCAAGTTGGTGGAACCATACTGTGTTTAAGTTCTTTAGAGCCTTGATATGGTTTGTATGTGTATTGCGAGTGTTTGTTCCTTCACTTGATAATTACTTAGGGCTATTTGCTGGTTTGAATGATTGGCCCGGTGTTATGTTTGGCAATGTACTTTTGACAGCAGGTTTTGCTTTATCGATGCTTGTTCATTTTAATATGGCTTCATTATGGCGTTCAGGAGTTGATCCAAACGGTCCACGGGAATTAAAAACAAAAGGGTTATATCAGTTTTCTAGAAACCCAATGTATTTGGGCGTGATAGCCGCTCAAATTGGATTTTTCTTAGCGTTGCCAAGCTTATTTAGTTTAATATGCTTAGTCATTGGGGTCGCAGCTATATACAGGCAAACTCTGGTAGAAGAAAAGCATTTAACCGAGAGCTTTACAGTTGAATATAAACAATATTCACAGGTAGTGCCTCGCTGGTTTTAATTGCGCGTTATTCTTCAATGAACTCGCTGACAAACACCTTTTTTGAAACTGGTTTAGAAAAGTAATAGCCTTGAATATAATCACATTGCATCTGTTTTAGTAACATGTACTGCTCTTGTTTTTCTACTCCCTCAGCAACTACTTCTACATTTAAGTTATGGGCCATTGTGATAATAGCCCTTACTAGTGCAATGCTATTATCATTTTTTTCTATATCCTTTATAAATGAACGATCTATTTTAAGGATGTCGATATCTAATCGTTGCAAATATGCCAATGATGAGTAACCCACGCCAAAATCATCAATAGCAACATCTATTTGAAATTCACTTAGTCGCCTTAGCTGTCGCTTTATTTCTGAATCAGTTCCCATTAGGGTGTTCTCTGTTACTTCTATTAAGACAGAGTGTTCGGGTAAATTGAATTGTTTGCTTGCCTGTATCCATTGCTCAACCCACTCACCAGATCGATCAATCTCCAGTGGTGAGGTATTAACACTAACTTGTATAAGGCGTTTAGATATTTTATTGAATAAAGTGCAGTCTTGTATTGCTTGCGATTTCACCCAGCGGCCTATGTCGCTTATTAAGCCATTTTTTTCTGCCATAGGGATAAATTCATTGGGCCCTATTAATCCTTTTTGTGGATGATTCCAGCGGATCAATGCTTCGGCTTTAGTAATGCTCTTACCGTCTACAGAAAAAATAGGCTGATAGTACAATTCAAACTGATTTTCTTTTAAACCAAGTTTTATTTCTTCTATGAGTTTTCTTTTCTCAGTGGCTTTTTCTTCAATTGAATAAGAGAAAAATTCGTACCTATTTCTACCTTTCTTTTTAGACAAATACATTGCTTGGTCGGCACGCTTAACGAGCTCTTCAACTGTTTTACCATGTTCTGGGTAAAGAGTAATACCTATACTTGCGGTAACATACACTGTCTCTTTTTTTACTTGAATTGAAGTTAATAGGGCATGTTGTACGCTATTTGCAACTTTTGCGGCTCTTTCTAGGTCGGTGACGTTTTGAAGTATTAAAGTAAACTCGTCCCCCCCCAGTCGCGCAATAATATCTTGTTCAGTAATGCATGCTTTTAGTCTATTTGCAACTTGATGCAACAGTAAGTCACCGTAATCATGGCCTAAATTATCATTTACTTCTTTGAACCCATCAAGGTCGATAAAAATTAATGCGAAATTTGTATCATGCGTATTGATTAACGATTGTATCTTTTCATAGAAATAGCGGCGATTAGGCAGGTCCGTAAGGCCATCTTGATATGCGTAGCGGTGAAGTTCGCTGTTAGCATTTTCAAGCTCTTGGGTACGTGTTTTAACTTGATTTTCTAAAGCGTGTTCACGTTGCTCTATTGTATAGAGCATATCGTTAAAACATACGGTTAATTCGCCAACCTCATCATTAGAGAGTTGCTCGGCACGTAAACTATAGTCATTTGATTTAGTGATATCGTTAGCTGTTTGAGCTAAATATAAAATGGGGCTTAAAAAACGACGCCTCAGGAACAATGAAATAATTAGGCTGACAGCAAAGGATAGTAGCGTGAGACTAATTATAAACTTTACATAAAAATCTATTCGATTATTGATATAGCTATTGTTAGCATAGATTACTAATTCGCCAACGTTGTTACCATCTATAGTCAGTTGTTTTTTTACTTCAACAGCATGCTCAACATTATCGGATAACATGTGCGAATTAGTTTTTGCTACAATATCTCCAGTTCGATTAGTAACAATAGCAGAGATTACATCTGTACGAGTAAGAATAGGCTTTATTAGTTCTTGAATTGCTTCTAAATCTTCAAAGATAAGTGCGGTGGCTATATTTGGCGACTGTAGTGGTACAGTGATTTTGGCCACCCATTAAGAAAGAAATGTTATGCTAATAAGC
>NZ_PNDV01000164.1:0-593 GCF_005930865.1 Pseudoalteromonas sp. S554
CCATATGTATAAATTTATTCTGTTATTGATTTGGATAAAATCTGATGGGAGGCTACAGCTTTTACTCTAAAGTTCAGTTGTCGGCAACAAGCACGACTCAATTAATTAGGAAAGGCAAACCATGAAACGTACACTTTTAAAAACCATCGCTCTTGGCTCATTATTAACTTGCTCTGCAGCTGTAATGGCTGATTCAAGTGACTACAAATTAATGGTTATTGAAGCGCAAACTGCGCCGCAGCCGCTTGAACAATCGTTTAACAGCTGCGCACTTAACGTTAAGTCAAAAAATTACGCACAGGCTGAAGCTATTTGTACTAAAGCAATTGCACTTTTAAAAGATGCAGACGCACCACGATTTAAAGTACGCCAGCTTACCTCATTCGCGTTAAGCAACCGCGGTGTAGCGCGTTTAAAAGCGAACAACGAAACGGCTGGTCTTGCTGATTTATACGAAGCTAAATCAATGTCTAACAGTACAATGGTGTCGCACAATTTAACACGTGCTAAAGAAGAGCTTTCTTTATAATAAGCATTAGCTAGCGCAAGTTTCAAAAAAGCCACTCCAAGGTATAACCTGTAGGGGCTTTTTT
>NZ_PNDV01000165.1:0-1754 GCF_005930865.1 Pseudoalteromonas sp. S554
ATACCATCTCATCTCTCTGTATATAATGGAGTAAAATTTAATTAAAAATTTAGGTAAAAAATTTAACCGCTAGACAATTTCAACCACCGAGAACACAGAGGCGCTTCGCGCTACCGGAGTTTTTCAAGTTAGTTGTCGCCTCAAGTTAAATTTTATGCCGCCCGCATTTCTTCTTTTTTCTCAGGGTTTAAATTTACTTCATTTATCATTGACCAGTCTCGTGACTTCCCTGACCAACGGCTTGGGTTATTCAATTTAGCTGCGTCGTTTACCTGCTGACGCTTAGCTAATATTTCTTTATCTAAACCTGAATGACGTTGGTTTGGCGTCACAAATTTTATACCACTGTGTAGGTGCTCATTATTGTACCAATCAACGAACCCACTTACCCATTCTCTTGCTGCGCTTATATCTTCAAATGGCTTTTCTGGGTATTCTGGGCGATACTTTAACGTTTTAAATAACGACTCAGAGTATGGATTGTCATTACTTACTGACGGTCGACTAAATGATGGCACAATCCCTAACTCCTGTAATGTTGCCAGTAATGTCGCGCCTTTCATTGGGCTGCCATTATCTGAGTGTAACGTAACTTGCTCGCGCTTTATTTGCTCCCGACTGCAAATATCCTTCATTAAATCTGCGGCTAATTCACTTAACTGTGAGTCGTAAACTTGCCAGCCAACAACCTTTCGACTAAAAATGTCCATCACTAAATATAAGTATAAAAATTGCCCTTTTACGCTCGTTGGTAAATAGGTGATATCCCAAGTGTAGACTTCATTTGCACGCACTGCTTTCAATACTCTTGGCTTTTTTATCGGCTTAGCTGGCTTTACTTTTTCTCTATGCGTTAATAAGTTATGTGCCTTCATGACACGATAAAACGAACTTTCAGACGCTATCCATATGCCCTTATCAAGCAGCTTAGGGACTATTTTACTGGCCGGTAAATGCCCATATTCGGCTGAATTAGCCGTATTAATAATGCGCTGCCGCTCTAACTCTGTGAGACGGTTAGGCGGCTGTTTTTTCGTACTCGTCCGTTTGTCAGTCATATCGTCTGCTTCAATCCACCGCTGAACGGTTCTTAGTGTCAGTCCAAGTAACTCACATGCCTTTTCTTTCCTTGCCCCTGAAGCCTGTGCGTTTGTGATAAGCGTTATTAATTCATGTCGCTCAGTCGCTGTTGTTAATCGTCCTCGTTGAAACCCCAAAGTGCATCCGCTTTTTTTTTGAGTACAAGTAGAGCGGCAGTTTCAGCTAAGGCCTTATCTTTGCGATTCAGTTCTTTTTGCAGTTGCTTTATTTCTTGCTTAAGCTGTTTACTGTCTGACTTTACTGTTTTATTTGAAGGTGGTGTTACTAAGTCTTTCTTCCATTGCTGAATATGATGCGGATAAAGCCCTATATTACGGCAGTATTCATTTATGGCGGCTTCATCTAAACTTCCACACTCAATTACTGCGTTGAGTCTTTCTTCTAAACTCCAGTCTTGTGGTCGTTTTTCTGCTGTCATTTGGCTACCCGTCTGGTGTATTTCAAGTTGATGCTTTTTTGCCAGTGCTATCCAACGTTGTAACGTTGAATAACCGACACCTAAGTCATCTGCAATATCTTCTAAGCGAACATCATCACATTGAGATAATGCTTTTTCAACAGCTTGAACTTTAAACTCTTGTGTAAATTGACGTTTCATTTTATTTGCCTCTGCTAAATGTTAGAGGCGACAACTATCCTGACACAGGGGGGTA
>NZ_PNDV01000166.1:0-533 GCF_005930865.1 Pseudoalteromonas sp. S554
GGATCATCATCAAAATCATCTTCTAAGCTATCTAAATCAATATTTGATGAGAGCGCTTGCGATAGTTCTTGCTCTGTTTGACTTGGTGATAGTTCTGGCTCTAGACTTGCATCTAAAGTTTCATCAATTGTGGTATCACTAACAACTTCATCTAAATTTAATCCATCTAGCTCTTCGTCGTTATCAGTATCACCATCTGGCGTCTCTGAAACAAGCTCCTCAAAGTCTTCTGCATTGACAGAATCAAGTTCTAGGTCGGCGCCTAACCCTGCTAAATCAACCTGTGAATCATCAAAGTTCTCTTGCGATAACAATGCTTCATCTGTAATTTCTGGTAGTGGTTCTTCACTTTCTGAATTAGTATCAAGTCCAGAATCTGACTGTTCAAACTCACTATCGATTAACGGCTCATCGTCAAAGTCATCTTCTAGGCTATTTAAATCAATACTTGATGAGAGCGCTTGTGATAATTCTTGCTCTGTTTGACTTGGTGATAGTTCTGAATCAAGTTCTTCATCAGCCAGCACATCGAT
>NZ_PNDV01000167.1:0-631 GCF_005930865.1 Pseudoalteromonas sp. S554
TAACCATTACTATATCATCTACCTCAACATTAAAGTGGTTAGCCAAATAGGTAATTACATCATTCGCTGAATGCCTTTTACTAACAAGCTTGCTTTCATTGTTTGATGTTGCAATATAACCTTTAATGCTTTCAATAAAGTCATCACTGCCTAGCACCGACAATAACTTTTTAGCACCATAAAAAGCGCTTACTTCTTCATTACACTCATATTCAACAAACTGTTTGTATGCAGCATACTTACGCTTTTTAGCTTGCAGCGAAAATATAAAATCTCGAACCAACCATTTAGGTGTCGCACCACTTTTAATAAAAGCTGAATAGCTAGACCATTTGTACTTAGCAAGGTCATCTACCAACGGGGTGCTCGTTTCAATTGGGTTACGATGAATATACCGGCTAACATGCAATAAGTAGTTATCAGCATCCACCAACACGGCTTTGTATCGGCCCCTGAACAGTGCACCATCTGTGTTATGTGTTCTATTAAAGTATTGAGTGTAAAGGCCGTTAATATGCTTCATGGCCTTGCCTAAATTAGCATCGGGAGTTTTTATTAGCAGATGGTAATGATTGGTCATCAAACAATACGAATGCACTTCAATATTAAAGCGAAGGCTTGCTTGCTCAAT
>NZ_PNDV01000168.1:0-611 GCF_005930865.1 Pseudoalteromonas sp. S554
TTGTTTGATGTTGCAATATAGCCTTTAATACTTTCAATAAAGTCATCACTGCCTAGCATCGACAATAACTTTTTAGCACCATAAAAAGCGCTTACTTCTTCATTACACTCATATTCAACAAACTGCTTGTATGCAGCATACTTACGCTTTTTACCTTGCAGCGAAAATATAAAATCTCGAACTAACCATTTAGGTGTCGCACCACTTTTAATAAAAGCTGAATAGCTAGACCATTTGTACTTAGCAAGGTCATCTACCAATGGGGTGCTCGTTTCAATTGGGTTACGATGAATATACCGGCTAACATGCAATAAGTAGTTATCAGCATCCACCAACACGGCTTTGTATCGGCCCCTGAACAGTGCACCGTCTGTGTTATGTGTTCTATTAAAGTATTGAGTGTAAAGGCCATTAATATGCTTCATGGCTTGGCCTAAGTTAGCATCGGGAGTTTTTATTAGCAGATGATAATGATTGGTCATCAAACAATACGAATGCACTTCAATATTAAACCGAAGGCTTGCTTGCTCAATGCAGTATAAAAAATACTTAAAGTCGTCATCGCTCAAAAAGGTATTTTCGTGCCCTCTTCCAGTATGAAAGACATGATA
>NZ_PNDV01000169.1:0-661 GCF_005930865.1 Pseudoalteromonas sp. S554
AAAAAATTAAAGTATATTTTAGTGATGCCGATAACTTAATTGAAACAGGAATCACAGGCACTTTTTCAGCTTGATTCCCATCTAGTTAAATTATTAGGAGGCTATCATGGCTTTAAGTGTAAATACTAATGTAATGTCGTTAAACTCACAGCGTAACTTATCAAATTCGACCAATGATTTATCAAAGTCATTTCAGCGTTTATCATCGGGGCTACGTGTAAACAGTGCCGCTGATGATGCTGCCGGTTTGCAGATTGGCACGCGGTTAACAGCACAAACAAATGGCCTTGACCAAGCTGCTAGAAATGCAAATGATGCTATCTCTGTTGCGCAAACGGCGGAAGGAGCTTTAGATGAAACCACTAACATGCTTCAACGTATGCGTGTTTTGTCTATCCAGGCGGCTAATGGGTCAAACTCTGATTCAGACCGAGGAGCTCTTGACAAAGAGTTTACTGAATTGAAAGCCGAGATAGACAGAGTTTCTGACGATACTACTTTCGGTGGAGAGAATCTTTTAGATGGTTCATATGACGCTGATTACCAGGTGGGTGCAGATGCTAATCAGGTCATAAACCTAAAAATCACTACCGATATGAATACTACCGGCTTAGCTCTTTCTGGGGTTACGCTTAGTAGTGCTGCTAATGCTCAGTTAGCG
>NZ_PNDV01000017.1:0-12243 GCF_005930865.1 Pseudoalteromonas sp. S554
TAGCTTTTTTAGTTATTCGCAGATATGTTTGGTTTTACGCTATATAACATGGGTGTTAAAGAGCTATAAAACGCGTTAACGTTACCTTATTTTAAAATACAAAAGCCGAGTAAATTTACTCGGCTTTTTTATTAACTTTATTTTGGAGCCAAAAACCTGTTTGTTGACTACTGCGCAGGCAAAAATAACCGCTGATAAGTTTTATATGCGTATTCATCACTCATACCACTTAAGTAGTCACAAATAATGCGCATGCCTTGGTTATGTTTTTGAGCCTCAATATATTGCGCTTGCGTTGTTTCGGGTAACAAACGAAGCGGATCGCTTGCAAACGCTGTAAATAATTCAATCAGTAGGTTTTGCCCTTTAAACTCAATCTGTTGCATTTCAGGGTCGCGAATTAAGCGTTGAAATACAAAGTGCTTGAGTATGTGTAGTACGTTTTCATACTCCGGGTGCAACTTAGCAGTGTATTTTAAAATAGGGCATTCAAATGCTTCGTTTTGTATGTCTAGATGAATGTGAATAATGAAGGTGTTTACCAGCTCACCTATGGCGTCTTTTCGTTCAAAATCATTTTTTGAAAATAGTCGAGATGTTAACGTTTCAAGCAAGGTATTAAGCCACTCAAAATTTAGCGCTTGCAAGTGAGGAAGTGCGTGCGTTTGCCAGTCATCTAATGTCAAAACACGGGTTGCAATGGCGTCTTCTAAATCGTGCACGGCGTATGCTATATCGTCGGCATGTTCCATTATGGCGCTGTCGAGGGATTTATAAAGTGTTTTAGCGCGGTGTTTATCTATTGTTGCGTGGGTATTTAATAACGTTCTGTCGTTTTGGCTTAATGGTTCAACAATCCAGTCAAATATGTGTGCGTCGTCTTGGTATAACCCTTTTGCAGGGCGCCAATCATCGGCTTTGATAAAAGCACGTGAGTTACGCGTATCGGGTATGGTGTGCCACAACTCGTTTATAAATGCTGGGTATTTAATAAACCCGAGTAATGTACGGCGTGTAAGGTTCATACCATAACCATTACTGTAGGGCTCTAGTTTTGCAACTATTCGTAAAGTTTGAGCATTTCCTTCAAAGCCGCCATGGTCTCGCATCATATAGTTAAGAGCAATTTCACCTCCGTGGCCAAATGGTGGGTGGCCAATATCGTGAGCCAAACAGAGTGTTTCGAGTAAACCGGTTGATGGAAAATGGCTAAAATCACTATGTTGTGACTTTAAGTGCCTTAAAATACCAGTGCCAATTTGTGACACCTCTAACGAATGAGTAAGACGGGTACGATAAAAGTCGTTTAGGCCAATCCCCATAATTTGTGTTTTAGCTTGTAAGCGTCTAAATGCAGCTGCATGAATAATTCTTGAGCGGTCAACCTGCCAGGGAGATCGGTTGTCGTTAGGTCTGTGTTTATATTGCTCTATTATTCTACTTTGCCAAACTTTGTCCATACTGCTAAACCACCATTAAACCTGTTTAGTGTTTAGTATACCCATGCACTTATAAATTGCGAATGAACATATTTTTGTAATTCGCGTTTATATAGTTGCTTAGGTATAATAAGGGTTCGTATGCGTGTGTAGGTACCATGCATAAATAGTTGTTTGAATGAGACGATACATGCTTAAGATTATCTTTCAGTTTTTGTTATCCATCCTTTTTATATGGGCACTTACGTACCCGTTTGTACAAAGTGATGAAACCGATAGCGCAGATCAAACCACCAGTGAACAACCTAAAAAAGTGAAGAAAAAAGAAAAGCCGCTACATAGTGTAACGTTGCCTAAATTTTCTGAATTTACGGATGTAAAAGAGAAAAAACGCGCATTTTTTGATTTTATTCGTCCCCATGTTGAGGCTGAAAATAAAAAAATATTACAACAACGTGCCAAGTTAGAAATAGCCCGCATGATGCTTGAAAACAATCTATCGCTTGAAGAAAAACAAAACAAAGATATTGTAAAAATCCTTAAACAATATGGTTTACCGGAAACCGTTAACACACTTGTGCTAACTCAGGCTTTGCGCCGTGTTGATATTATTCCTAAAGAAATGGCATTAATGCAAGCTGCAAATGAGTCAGCTTGGGGGACCTCTCGGTTTGCGCGAATTGGTCTGAATTTTTTTGGTCAGTGGTGTTACTCAAAAGGTTGCGGCATGGTGCCAAAGCGTCGTAACACTGGCGCAGCACACGAAGTCGCTGCATTTCAATCGGTGCGTGCTGCAGTAAGCTCTTATTTCAGAAATATAAATACCCACGGCGCTTACAAAGAGTTACGAGGCATACGTGAAAACCTGCGCCGTGAAAAAAAACCAGTATTAGCAACCAAGTTAACCCATGGTTTGATGTCTTACTCTGAGCGAGGTGAGGCATATATAGAAGAATTAAATACGATGATCAGACAAAACAGAGCTTACTTTGATGAATAAATACATGACAGGTTGTTTTTACGCGAGTTTACTTTTTTTGTTGGGCTTTAGTGCATTTAGCGCCAATGCCAGAGAGTTTGTAATGTCGTACGATGGTTTTTATGACCGTTTAAAAGTAGTTAATAAAGGGGATTTTCAATATGCCCGTGTCAACTTTTATATAAGCGATATTGCAACTAACGAGGCATGTTCAATAAAAAACGGAACCATTTTAACAGAGAATAACGAGTATCCGCTTAACTTCACAGATAGCGCACAGCTGTTGTTGCCTTTTGATAAGCAACTTGATTCAGATAAAGCTGTTATTGTTATAGAGCCACAAAACCCTGAACATGATTGTCAGTTAAAGCTACAAATAGAAGCTAACGAATTTGACGATTTAGCTTTCTCAAAACATGCGCTATATACCATCAACGAGGAGCTAGACGAATTACTAACTGATTTGTCAGGCTTTTTTGTTAGTAAGCTAATGTGGTTTTTATTACCTGAGCAAAAAGGTGTGGCGGTTACCTTTAAAAACCCAATAAGCATTAATGATGAAAACGTAACCTGCGAGGAATCGATTTGTTATTTTGATGTTGACGATAACTGGGAAGAGGATAGCCAATCGTTCGGTGAAATTAGTAATGTATTAAAAGTAACTCCCTGGATTGCAAAGTAACGGTAAACGTTGCAGTTAAATATAATAAAGCGGCATTAGCCGCTTTTTTATTTTAGTGGCGCTGAAGAGTCACGCTGCATTAGTGTGGGTTCAAAAAAACGATTTATTTTAATATTTTTTGTTTGGTATACGTCTTTAAGAACAAGTTTTGCGGCCATTTCACCCATTTTAGCTACCGGATTATCAATCGTTGTTAGTGTTGGGTAGAGGTAGTTTGCAAATATTACGTTATCAAATCCGACTATCGATAAATCGTTGGGTAGGTGATAACCGTGTTCACGGGCATACTTCATCGCACCTGAGGCCATCTCGTCGTTTGCGCACACAAGAGCTGTAAAATTTAGCTTACTATTAATGAGGTGCTCAAGCGCTGAACTTCCCCCGGTTTCGTTAAAATCACCTTCAAAATAGAGCGATGGATCAAACGTAATATTGGCTTCTTCGAGGGCTTGTTTATGGCCAGCTAAACGGTTTGCAGCATCGGCCTTAAACTGAGGGCCTGCAATATAAGCAATTTCGGTATGGCCTTGTTCTAACACCGATTTAGTTGCTAAATAACCGCCTAGTTTGTTATCTAAGCTAATGCAGTGCTCTTTGAGTTCTTCGACGTAGCGGCTCATTAAATAAACAGGCGTTGTGCCTCTACTGAGCGATATTAGGTATTCGTCGGTCACTGCTTCAACATGCAAAATTATGGCGTCGCAGCGCCTACTAATTAAAAAGTCGATGCCTTCTTTTTCTTTATCTTCTTCACTGTGGCCGGTTGTAATAATAACGTGTTTACCGGCAGCTCTAAGCTCAGACTCAATCCCCGCCATCATCTGGGCGAAGAAAGGACCATGTAATTCAGATACTAGAATACCTACACTGTTAGTGCAGTTTGATGCTAAAGATTGGGCTATTGAGTTAGGTTTGTAACCCAATGTTTGCATTGCATCGAGTACTTTTTTAGTTGTTTTATCACTTACTTTTGTGTTTTTGTTCATTACCCGAGAGACGGTAGCTAACGATACACCTGCAAGCTCTGATACTTGATAAATTGTTGCCATGTTACTTATTGACTCGCTTTCACCCTTAACTTAATCAGCTAAATCATACCTTAGTGTTGTTGACTGTGGTTAGCTTTGATTGAATATTTTCAACAACCTGGTTAGTTAATGTATATTTTTTCATTGTGTATGCTACAAAAAGGGAACCTAGGGCTGGTAGTACAGTAAACGACAGTAAAATTCCCTGCTGAGTACTCATTGTTTGCGTCACATCAGCCTGATAACTGTAAAATGATAATAGCCAACCTGCGATAGCACCTCCAACAGCAACACCCATCTTAATAAAAAATATAACACCGGAGTAAACTAAGCCCGTAATCCGTAATCCCGTTACTTCGTGACCATAATCTATGGTGTCAGCCATTTTTGCCCATAGGAGTGGGGTCGCCATATCTAAAAAGAATTTCCATAGAATAAAAGCAGCAAACGCGAGAACCAGTTGTTCACTGCCAATAAAATAGCTAAATCCACAAATAGTTGCAGCGATAAGTTGTAAACTGATGTAGGCCTTTATTTTGCAAAAACGCGCAGCTAGCGGCTGTGCAACTGCGCAACCTATCATACTAGCAACTACACCTAGGGTCATAAATAGAGTGATTAAATCTTCCCGACCGAGGTAGTATTTGACGTAATAAACCGCCAGAGTTAGCCTAAGCACTTGGCCAGTCAGCAAGAAAAATGCAGCAATACACAAGGTACGCCATTGATCGTTTTTTACTAGGGCTTGAATACTTTTAGCAAAAGGGATGTTTTGTTCTTTGGGTTGTTGAATACGTTCTTTGGTGCCTAAAAAGCAAAGTAAAAACAGCACAAGGCCTAAAATACTCATGGCGGTCATGGTTAGCTGGTAACCTTTAGCGTTATCGCCCTGGCCAAAGTATTCAACCATTGGCATGGTGCATCCAGCAACAATAACACCACCAAGCATCCCAAATACAAAACGGTACGATTGAATAGTAACGCGTTCTTTTGCGTCTGCGGTTAACACACCACCGAGTGCGCAATAAGGTATATTAATAGCAGTGTAAGCAACCATCAGTAAGGTATAGGTGCTAAAGGCATAGATTATTTTGTCAGTGCCTTCTAAGTCTGGTGTAGTAAACGCTAAAATACTAATAATGGCAAAAGGGAGCGCAAGCCATAGTAGGTAAGGGCGAAAATGTCCCCAGCGAGTATGTGTTTTATCAGCTAGGTTGCCCATTAGGGGGTCGGTTACGGCGTCAAAAATGCGAACAGCTAAAAACATAGTACCAACAACGGCGGGGGATAAGCCCACCACGTCGGTATAGTAAAGCATTAGGAACATCATTACCGTTTGGAAAATAATATTACTGGCGGTGTCGCCTAATCCGTAGGCTATTTTTTCTTTTACACTAACCATGGTTGCTTTATCTCGCTTTATGTTTTTTTAGTTGCGTTAATAAATACGTTTTTTTATCTATTTGAGATTAATGCTTTATAGGCTAGGCCACTATTTTTTATAGTACGTTGCTGTGTGCTGTAATCTACATAAACTATACCAAATCTTTTTAAGTAACCTTCTGCCCATTCAAAGTTATCCATTAGGCTCCAGGCAAAATAGCCGTCAATTCTTACACCTTGTTCTGTTGCATTGTGAACGGCATTTAGGTGACTGTTGTAGTAGTCTAGTCGATCTACATCATTGATTTCACCATTATTATAGCTGTCGGGCATCGCTGCGCCATTTTCTGTAATAAAAATAGGCGGTAGGGTATAGGTATTGTTAAGTGTGACTAATAACTCTGTAAACGACTTAGGGTAAATTTCCCAGCCCATATCGGTTAGCGGGCCAGTAGGCTCTATTGGCTCATATATTTCAGTAGGGTGCGCTTTATAAAATTGACGGGTGTAAAAGTTAATACCCAAATAATCAATTGATTGCGAAATAATAGCCATGTCACCATCGTGAATATCTGGCAGATGTGCTGAAGGTAATTGTTCAATAATTGCTGGGTATGTACCATCCATGATGGGTTTCATGTACCACTGGTTTAAGTAGTCATCTGCAAAAGCAGTTGCAGCAATGTCATCAGGGTCTTCAGAGATGCTATAGCAGGGAGTAAAATTAAGCACGATACCGTTTAAAGTCGTCGGTGAGTTTTGCTTTAATACGGTCATGGCAAGCCCATGTGCTAATAACAAATGGTGGGCGGCTTTGCGCCCGTATTGTTTACCCACTTTCCCTGGCGCATGAATGCCAATTTCGTAACCTAAAAAAGCACTGCAAAAGGGTTCGTTTAAGGTAGCGTATGAATGCACCCGGTCACCGAATGCAAAAGTAATTAAATCAACATAGTGAGCAAACGCATAAGCTGTTTCTCGATTTAACCAACCCCCTTCGTCTTCAAGGTGTTGAGGTAAATCCCAGTGGTATAACGTGACAAACGCTTTAATATTGCGCTTTTTCAGTTCATCTAAGATGTCGGTGTAAAACTTTACGCCTTCAGGGTTAAGCTCACCACTTTTTGTAATAACACGAGGCCAAGAAATAGAAAGTCTGTAAGCATCTACTCCTAATGATTCGATTAAATCTATGTCTTTTTTCCAATTATTGTAATGATCGCACGCAACATGCCCATTTGAGTTATCAGCTATTTTACCTGGAGTATCACAAAAGGTATCCCAGATACACGGCAGACGATGAGTTGATCCACCTTCTATTTGGAAAGACGCTGTTGCTACACCATAAATAAACTCTTTTGTTAATAGAGGTGAACAAGTTGGTAAAGATATTTTAGTCATTAGTTACAAACCTTTTAAAACCTAAATTGCACTTTTAGCGCCGATATTTACTGCCTCGTAGCTTACTCTCGACTTGATAAAAAAATAAAAATTGTTGAATTATGTTACGTGTTCGTATTTAATTAGCTGTGAAAGCGCTTACATTTTTAAGATTAATGTTAATTAACCTTCAGGTCAACTCTTTAATAGCATGGCTTAGCCGCCAATTTATTAACAATACAGAGAAGGTTAACGATAATAATAAATTGCGGAGAGCACATGGCTAGTTCAGCACCAACAACGACACACACACAATCGCAAAACACAGGCGATAATAATTATGGATTTGCACTTACATCGTTAACAACGCTATTTTTTATGTGGGGTTTTATTACCTGCCTAAATGACATTCTAATCCCGCATTTAAAAGCGGTATTCGATTTAACATACGTGCAGGCTATGCTTGTGCAGTTTTGTTTTTTTGGTGCTTACTTTTTAATGTCTATACCCAGCGGGCTTATTGTGAAAAAGCTGGGTTATAAAAACGGCATTGTTGTCGGGTTACTAATTGCTGCAGTTGGGTGTGTATTATTCTATCCAGCGGCACAAATGCATAACTATCCTGTATTTTTGTTTGCGCTGTTTGTTTTAGCAAGCGGAATTACTTTATTACAGGTATCTGCAAACCCATACGTAAGCTTATTAGGTCCTGCAAAAACAGCGTCTTCTCGTTTGACATTAACACAGGCATTTAATGCGCTTGGTACCACGGTTGCACCGTCTTTTGGTGCATTATTAATACTAGGCTCAGCGTCGGATGCTTTTTTAACACCGGCGCAAAATGCCGAATCAGTTCAACTTCCTTACTTGCTGCTTGCTGCAATGCTAATTGTATTAGCTGGTGTGTTTGCATGGCTTAAGCTTCCTGACATTATGAGCGAGCAAAAAGAAGCTGCCGAGAAATCAGACACCATTGAAGGGAGTGCATGGCAGTATCGCCACCTTGTTTTGGGTGCGGTAGGCATATTTATGTATGTGGGCGCGGAAGTTGCGATTGGTAGTTTTTTAGTTAGCTTTTTAGCGCAAGAAAATATTGCTGGATTAAAAGAACATGTCGCGGCTCATTACATTACCTATTACTTTGGCGGTGCAATGGTTGGGCGTTTTATTGGCGCGGCTGTAATGCAAAAACTTCCCGCCGGTAAAGTGCTTGGTTTTAATGCAACCATGGCTATTATTTTAGTGGTTATTGCCATGAGCACATCTGGTCAGTTAGCAATGTGGTCAATATTATTAGTTGGATTATTTAACTCCATTATGTTTCCTACTATTTTTAGCCTTGCACTAAATGGCTTAGGCAAGCACACAGCGCAAGGTTCGGGCATTTTGTGTTTGGCAATTGTAGGCGGTGCAATTGTGCCGCTTTTACAAGGTGCACTTGCTGATAGTGTTGGGGTTCAACTTTCGTATGCTTTACCAATTTTATGTTATCTATTCATCGTATTTTACGGCTTAAGTGGCAGCAAACCCGTTCAAGCTAAGGAGACTTTATAATGAACACACGTTTTACGCTCAATAAAATTGCATTAGCAACATTGGTTGCTTCAGTGACCACATTAACAGCTTGTTCAAACGACAATACTAATCAAGCTGATAGTGCTAAAGCGCACGCTAATGCTGAACAAATATGGCCCAAGCTCAATATTGCGGTTAAAAAAGATGCAGAGATAGAAGCACAAATAGTGAGTTATTTAAACTCAATGACGCTTGAGCAAAAAGTAGCGCAAATGATTCAGCCTGAAATACGTGATATTACCGTTGAAGATATGCGTAAATACGGTTTTGGTTCTTACTTAAATGGTGGAGGGGCGTTTCCTAATGGGGATAAACATGCCACTCCACAAGATTGGGTTGCCCTTGCTGAAAAAATGTATCAAGCGTCCATTGATGATTCAATAGACGGTAGCAAAATTCCTACTATGTGGGGAACAGATGCAGTACATGGTCATAATAATGTGATTGGTGCTACATTATTTCCACATAATATTGGTTTGGGTGCGGCTAATAATCCTGACCTAATTGAACAAATTGCAGCTGTTACCGCGGTAGAAGTTATGGCTACAGGTATTGATTGGGTGTTTGCGCCAACCGTTGCAGTTGTGCGTGACGATCGCTGGGGTAGAACCTATGAGGGTTATTCTGAAGACCCTGCAATAGTGCGTGAGTATTCAGCAGCTATTGTAAATGGCTTACAAGGTAAAGCCGATGAAGACTTTTTAAGTGATAAACGGGTAATTAGTACTGTTAAGCACTTTTTAGGTGATGGCGGTACTGTTGATGGTGACGATCAAGGTAATAATATCGATAGTGAGCAATCGTTATTTGATATTCATGCACAAGGTTATGTAGGTGGGTTATCGGCTGGTAGTCAGTCTGTAATGGCGTCGTTTAACAGTTGGAACGGTGTTAAAAATCACGGTAATAAATATTTACTGACCGATGTATTAAAAACACGCATGGGTTTTGACGGGTTTGTTGTTGGTGACTGGAATGGACATGGACAAATAAAAGGCTGTACCAACGAAAGCTGCCCACAAGCTATTAATGCAGGGCTAGATATATTTATGGTGCCAACGGGTGCTTGGAAACCACTATATGAAAATACCATAGCCCAAGTTAAATCTGGCGAGATTAGCATGGCGCGTATTGATGATGCTGTTGCACGTGTATTGCGTGTAAAACTACGCGCAGGTTTATTCGATAAGCCAAGTCCAGCAAACCGTTTATATTCAGGTAAAACAGAATTAATTGGCGCACAAGATCACCGTGAAGTAGCACGACAAGCAGTACGTGAGTCACTCGTACTTCTTAAAAATAAAAATGACTTATTGCCGCTTTCGCCAAATCAACATGTACTTATTACCGGTGACGGTGCCGATAATATCGGTAAGCAGTCTGGTGGGTGGAGTATTACTTGGCAGGGCACTAACAATAAAAATGCTGACTTTCCAGGAGCCACGTCAATTTATAAAGGCTTAGAAGAGCAAGTTACTGCCGCAGGCGGTAAAGTTACACTCAGTGATGATGGCTCTTTTGAGCAAAAACCCGATGTAGCCGTTGTTGTATTTGGTGAAGAACCTTACGCGGAGGGTCATGGTGACAGAGATAACCTTGAATTTGAGCGCGGCAATAAAAAATCGTTAGCGCTGTTAAAGTCATTAAAAGCGCAAGGAATAAACGTTGTTTCTGTATTTATTTCTGGTCGCCCAATGTGGGTAAACAGTGAACTTAATGCGTCTGATGCATTTGTAGCAGCATGGTTACCTGGTACTGAAGGCGGTGGTGTTGCCGATGTGCTACTAAAAACAGCCGACGGTAGTGTTAACCACGATTTTAAAGGCAAACTTTCTTTTTCATGGCCGAAAACGGCAGTTCAAACAACGGTTAATAAGGGAGATAAAGGTTACTCGCCGTTATTACCGTATGGCTTTGGTTTAACCTATGGCGATAAAAATATACTTGCGGATAATTTAGATGAAAATTCGCAATTAGATAATTTATCACTAACCAGTATGGATATTTTAGTGGGAGCACCGGTTGCGCCATGGCGTCTATTGCTAAAATCGGGTGATGAATTGTTAGATGTGTCGAGCAGTACCCATGAGTTTGGCGCTATAAAATACCGAACTGAAGATAAGGTTGTACAAGAAGATGCTCGTCAGTTTAATTTCAACGGTAGTGAAAAAGCGAGCGCAGAAATAGTAACGAGCTTTGCTGAAGATACTATTACTTATGTTGAAGCAAATGGCGTAATTAGTTTTGACATAAAGCTGAATCAAGCGCTTGGTAATGAGCTTTCACTTGCAATGTGTTCGGGTGAATGTGGTGAAAGTATTAACCTAGCTAACGTTGTTGATAGTAGTTTACTTAGTAAATGGCAGTCAGTATCGATTGACCTGAAATGTTATGCTGATAAAGGCGTAAACTTTGCGAGTTTAACAAGTCCATTTAGTTTGCGCAGCTCAGGTAAAGCCTCTGTGTCGGTATCAGATATAAAATTTGTACCAAACAAAGCAGATGAAGCTACGCTTAAGTGTAAGTAAGACTATGCTAAATTAAATAAATAGATTGTTGTGTGTAGTAAAGCCCTTCATTTGAAGGGCTTTTTTTATGAATCAAAATACACAAATAGTTTTATTTAGTAATTAAGTGTAGTAGCTCATATCTGATCTGACAGTATAAGCAAATAGGTTTAGACTTGATCTGACAGGCAGCTATGAGCGAAAAGCGGTCGTTGAGCTTGGCTAAATATCGTCTTTAATTGATTGGTGAAACTACGCTTTGCGCATATATTCATGAAAATAAGCGACACGCGCATATTGGTTCTATTAACTCTACCTAAAAAATTTAGAAAACTATGTGATAGCAATACCTTAGGTAATTTGTTAAAAGTAGATAAATGAGCGTTAAGTCGGCAGAAATATGCGCAGTGAGCGCACTATTAAATTGTTATGTGGCATTCAGGCTAGGAGTATAATTTGGGGCCTCTTTTTCAATTAATCATCGTAGGGATTCTTTATTTCTTAGTAGCAAGTATTATTGGGCTCGCGCTGATGTTAATTGCTCGGTTAATTATGCTGCTAAAGAAAAAGACTGACATTACAGTTAACCAACTCTTTTGGTTCCCATTAAAGTTAGCTCCTTATTTTTTGCTGGCAGTTATTGTTAATGCTCTGGTTTGTCAATTTGTTAGAGATGTAGATCCACCTTTAACAGATTATTGGTCACTTCCCATAAATGATGGACTCACTATGGGAGCAATTGATATTCCTGATAAATGGTATTTATGGCCTACTCGAGAAGGTGGTGAAGCTATCATCAGTAATATTGTATTGGTCGGGATTACTGATAAGGCTCTATATGGTTCAACCGAGTCTGATGACTATTTCATTTATCGTTACGATTCTAATCAACAGGTTGTTAATTTATCTAAAGATGAATTGGAGATTGAGGCAAACAAAACAGAAGACTCTTTACCTACACTTAAGCGCCCATCTGACCTTTACTACGATGATCGAGATTTTGGTGATTTGATTACTTTTTTATTGATATTAATATATCCTTTGTACCGTTTTTATAATGTCTCAAGTACATTTTGGAGCTTAGTGAGTAAGAAAAATAGTGAGCTTTTAAGTACTGCCACATAACAAGAATTTAAAGCGGGACTGTGCTCCTCACCCGTTTTAGTGGACACCTCCTCATCACTTTGAGGAGGCTAACATGCCTAGATATACCCAACCTAGAAAGACTTGGATATAACCCGTTAATTTCAAAATCAAAGCAGTCGAACTC
>NZ_PNDV01000170.1:0-1031 GCF_005930865.1 Pseudoalteromonas sp. S554
TTTAAAACGGAGTGGATGCCAAAGGTTGGATACGAAAACTTTAAAGATGCTAAATATAGTGTGAGTGATTATATCAACGGGTATTACAACAACGTTAGGCCACATCATTATAATGCCGGTTTAGCGCCAAATGAATCTGAGGTTAGATACCAAGATTCTAAAACTGTGGCCAAAATTAGTTGACCACTACACACACTCATAATCAATGTCAACGATACACACTCAAGAAAAAAGAGACATCGATTTAAACTGCTTTCGCTTTAAATTAATAATTAAAGGAAACAGTGTAAATGACACCAAGTATTTTGACAGACTATATTCACGACACCATTGAAGCGCTGCAGGATGGTATCTCAGTCAGTCGTGCTTTCGAACAGGCATTAAACGAGTACCATGAACTCTTAGCGTCAAAAAGTTTGCCTACTCAAGAGTCGATAGACGAGATCTTAGAAGAGCTTGAAGACTACTTCGAGTTTGAAGATAACTTTTACAGCTTAAAGCTCGATAACATTGATTGCCCTGACTTTCTCTCTAGGGATATGTCTTGTGCAAAAGATTTGGTAGATAAATTTTATAAGGCTGTTTCAGCTTTATCTGAACAGCATTGTGTATAATATTCAAACAGTAGAATAAATACGACCTGAATTATTGATATAGAATGATTCTCAAAGAAAAACCTACGGCGTAGGTTTTTCTCTCCAAGTACTCATCGACGTTAAACAGCAAGTTGCAAAGGCTCCGTTGGCACTCTAGAACTTTGTGCTATTGCTGTTAAGAAGGCCTTCCTTTTCTTAGCCCAACGTTGCTCAGACTTTGTATTGGTAAATGCTTCTAACAAAGCGCTGTGCAACTCATAGCTAGTAATATCATATCCTTTAGCTTGGTAAGAATTTATTACACCTTCGCTAAAGCCTTGCCCAGCGATAAATAGCTCTTCAACGAAAGCGTTGGCAACATCAGCTTCGGCGTCATTGTATGTTGCGATACATCCTTCGACATCGATTGCATGATAGTAACCGTCGGCTAAACCA
>NZ_PNDV01000171.1:0-374 GCF_005930865.1 Pseudoalteromonas sp. S554
GAGCAAGAACTATCGCAAGCGCTCTCATCAAATATTGATTTAGATAGCTTAGAAGATGATTTTGATGATGAGCCATTAATTGATAGCGAGTTCGATGAATCAAATTTAGAGCCTGAAATTAATGAAGAAGCCAACGTTTTAGTCCCAGAGGATACGGACGAAGATTCATTACTAGGCGCTGATTTAGAGTTTGATTCAGTGGGTGTCGAAGGCGTTGAAGAGCAAGTTTTAGAAACGCCCCAAAACGACATTGAGAGAACGGATACTAAAGAATTTGAACAAGATTTAGATGATGGCGGCAGTGCGATTGCTCAGGAAGTCGACATTGAGCATGAACCAGAATTATCACCAAGCCAAACAGAGCAAGAACTATC
>NZ_PNDV01000172.1:0-868 GCF_005930865.1 Pseudoalteromonas sp. S554
GTATTACAAATTTTTGTTGTCTTACGTTAATCTAAATTTTAGCCAACATTTTTTTGCCCATTAAATGGGCGTTATGTGCTCAGGGAGTGTTCATGGAAGTAGAGCCAATTGGGCCAAAAACCTGCTCAAACTATCACGAAAGTGATATTTATAAGATTGAATGTGGCAATGATGGTTACTTGTTCTTGGTAGATACGGTTAATGAAGAAAGCCAAAGAGTTGATGTCACTATTGAATTTGATGCTATAAGCGGCTTTAGATATTTAGACGAGGGTGACCTCATGTACTATTGGGACAATCAAAATTTCCGCTTTTATAATCTATTCAAAATAATTAACGGTGGATGGCTCGATGGAGAAGATATGCAAAAAGGAATATTAACTCTTAGTAGAGGCTCAGTTTTACATGAATACTTTATTGTCACGACTAATGGCTGCGTAAATATTTTAAGTTACGAACCTCCTAAGATCACAGTCAGTGGCACATAACAAAAAAATTGAAGACGGATGTTGCAGAAAAGCGCTGCAACACCGCTTAATTTGAGTGTTATATGCTTTTAATAATTACGTTTTAGACCAAGAGCATGTAAGTTTCGCCAAGCACTGTTTTGGTGGTGTCCGCGAATAGGTTTATTCACTTTTTGGGAAACTCCCCAAACTAGGAATAGCAAAACCATTCGCTCTAAAAAATATGGCATTGTGGCTCAAGTTCATGGTTTGGTGTTTTTATAACGGTGTGTTTAAATACGTTAAGTGTTTGATTCAACTATGGTTGCATATAACAAGCATTTAAACAGGGACAAATAACAGTTGGCTGTCGTTCGTTCCTCACTATTTTAGCCAACATTATTTGCCCATTAAATGGGCGT
>NZ_PNDV01000173.1:0-2128 GCF_005930865.1 Pseudoalteromonas sp. S554
ATAAATTTAAACCCTGAGAAAAAAGAAGAAATGCGGGCGGCATAAAATTTAACTTGAGGCGACAACTAACTTGAAAAACTCCGGTACGGTACTTACATACTTAGGTATATCAATGTGCTGTACGGTGTCTTTAGTTGTGTGGTGGTGAGGGTCGTGACCCATTCCAAAGTAAACATACGGTATGTTGTTTTGCGCAAATGAATAATGATCGCTTGCCTTATGCCAATCAATATTTTGTGATTTAATTAGCCGATTCATTTGTTTTGACGAATAGACAGGTTTGATTGTTATTTTAGTGTTATTTAAGGCGGTGAATACGGGCTTAAGTTTTTGTTTTAATGAGTAGGATGTTAATGCATACACGCGGGATTTATGTTTTTTCACCCCAAGCATATCTAAATTTATATTCATTAAAACGTTATTTGAGTTAAGCGTTTGTGCAAAGTGTTTACTGCCATGTAAGCCATTTTCTTCTGCGTCAGTTAATACAAATACCAATTCGTAAGGGAATTCTTTATTTTGTAACGAAGACGCTAAGTAAAGCAGGGCAGCAACGCCTGTTGCATTGTCGTTTGCCCCAAAATAATATTTCCCACCTCGCTTACCAAGGTGATCGTAATGGGCTGTAATAATTATTTTTTGACGTTGTGTTGATTTGGTGGGGACTGCAATAATATTAATGCCTTGTGCATGCTCAAAAATGCCTGACTTATAAGTAAACGTTTGCTCACTTACATTTAAGTTAAACTTAGAAAGCCTACTATGTAGGTATGCTCGCGTGTTTGCTGCACCTTCTGTTGCTGTTTTTCGGCCCATGAGCGGATTGTTTGCTAAATGGTTTAAATCATCAATAAGCTGCGTGTGTAGGGCACTTCCATAACTATTAGCGCACACACATATTAAAATTAAGCATAATAAAGTATTTAATGGTCATAACTTTGCTGTTAATGAATTTAATACGTTTAATTTACTCTCATAACGTTTTTTGTCATGTAAAAAGTCAGCTTTTTTGCCTGCTTGTTCAAGATGGTATATCGCTTTTTGGGTGTTTCCCCATTTAAAGTACACGCTAGCTTGACCAAAGTGGCTTTCGTGTAATGAAGGCGCAAGGCTATAGGCTTTTTTATAATGTGCTAATGCAAGTGCAAAATTAGATTGCTCAAACTCTGTATTACCAAGGGATACATGGTAATAAGGGTTGTTTTGACGCTTGATGTGTAATTTTTTTAAGATGTCAGTGCCTAACTCCGAACGGCCTGTTAGCTGATACAAAACAGCCAAGTTACCTTGTGCAGTATTGTTGTTTTGATTAAGAAAAATTGCGTAGTTGTAGGCTTTTTCAGCTTCAGTTAAGTAGTTTAACTGTCTAAACAATACGCCTAAATTCCCCCACCCAGCACTGAAATTAGGGTCGGCTTTAACTGCGTGGCTAAAGTAGTTATAAGCTAAGTCGTACTGCTTACTAACAAGTGCAATAGCCCCTTTATTGTTATAAAACATGGCTGTGATAGTGTTTTTGCTAATAGGTGTTGTTTTAAAGCGAGCCTGGCGGCTATTAGGGTCAAAGTCTATTATTAAGCGTGTTTTGCCTTGGTAAATAAATACCGACTGGTTAGAAGGTTCAATGGCTGTATCAATACTTAAGTTAATGTGGCCTGTCAGTAAGTTAAATCCATTGTTAAGAGCCCAATATTCTGGGATATGAACTTTATTAAACCGCGCTTTTATACCTAAATAGTCAGCAAGGCTATAAGCTAAAATAGAGAGCGATAAGCAATTTGCATTTAAGTTTTTAAAGGTTTGTGATGCGGTGAGGGTTGCCCCCGATTGATATGAAAGCGAATCATCACCATTTTTAAGTAAAAAGCTCAATATATTGTGTGCTAGCGTTTGGGTAGATTGCTTACTTTTTAAATGGCTTTTGAGCTGCTGCTTGAGGCTGTCGCTAAGAGTAAATATTTCTTCTGGTGATTCTAGAGTATGTGACTCAAACGAATTTATTTGGAGCAGTTTAACTGGTGGTGCGACAAGCGGTGTTGAACTGCATGCGCTCAGCGTAAACAGCCCTACAAATATGATCAAAAACTTAAATTGATTGGTTTGCATAATGTTGTGATTCAATGAAACC
>NZ_PNDV01000174.1:0-429 GCF_005930865.1 Pseudoalteromonas sp. S554
AAATTTTATTGACCACTACACTGAATGGCCACTATATAATCCGGCCTTGTTCGGTGTAATTCAATTAAAAAACGATAGAAATAGTCTTCGAGAAGCATTAATCGCTAGAAAGTTCGGCTCTGAGTATTCAGGTCAAGAGGATAAGGAAGGAATCTTCTATACAATCAACAATGATCAAGCATATGAACTACTATCGACAGGAAGAGCCATTGCAAAAGCGCTCTTCAACAATACTGAAGAAGTTGTTGAGTCGCACTCTCTCCACCCGACAACTAGATATAGGTTATTTAGGTTGTTAAGGACGCTTAAGCGAAATAAGTTGGTCAAGCATAACACATATGAGCCTTAACTCTGTCAATAGGCATTAGTTTTCTTTTTGACCGTTTTTATAAATTGACGGTCAATTCTAAATCAATAAACAAATTCGTT
>NZ_PNDV01000175.1:0-2160 GCF_005930865.1 Pseudoalteromonas sp. S554
AACTAACTTGAAAAACTCCGCTACACAGAGTTAAAAATATTTGTTAGTCACTACTCCTGGTCTTCTCCTTCACTTCTCGGTGGTGAAATAATCACTTTTATAGCAGTTGCTATTAAACGAAAGTAAAGCGAGTCTGTAGGCTACATTCAGCCACTGCTTTTGAAATCTTAATGCACAAAGAGAAGCGAATGAGGAGTAAATGAGAAGACAAAGTGAACAGAATGAGGAGTAAATGAGTAGCTAAAATAAATTGGCTAGGGCTTTGTTTTGTAGACGTAGAGCTTTCTCACGTTAGAAGCGCAGCTTCTTATTACTTAAAAAAGGTATCACTACCGGGTGCACCGAGGCGCTTCGCGCTACACAGAGAAAACAGGAGTAACAATTAGTCACGGCTCCTGCCCTTTCCTTTACTTCTTTGAGGTGAAGCAATCACTTTTCATACCATCATTAAAATTATTTATTTAACAAAAATTATTTTAAAGCTGGGTTAAACTCAAGCTAAACTTCGCTATGAAAGCCAAGGTCATTTATTTAATTGCTACCCGAAAACGTTAAAATTTGCTATGTTGCAATACAATACACGCTTGGTGTTTTTATTAGGAAAGTTATGAAATCGTTATCTATTTTTTTTGCTTTATTTACCTTTACGCTAGCCTTAAATAGCTATGCCACAGAGCCTACTACCGAACAGCAAAAAGCGGATGAAAAAGTAAACACACTTGAATATAAAGCCCCTGAGCTTAAAAAACCGGTTGTTGACCCAACCAAACCAGACGACTCAAAAGTGTTAGGCGATGAAACCCCCAAGCCCGTTGAAAAGCCTAAAAATAAAATAGAAAAAGCAGCAGCCGTAGCCGAAGCAGAAAAAGCAGTAGCCCAAGCAAAAGAGGCCTTAACAGCCAAACAGCAAGCCAAAGCCAAGCAATCACGCGAATCACTTGCTGTGGTTGAACAACTTATAAAAGCTTATAACGCGCGCAACATTGAAGAGTTTATTCGTGTTTACGATGAAGATGTAGAGTTTTATATTTTCCCCAATGAGCTATTATTTAAAGGAAAAGAAAAACTAATAGCACGTTATGGTTTAATGTTTAAAAAGCTAAAGTGTATTCACTCATCGCCAATTAAACGCATAGTCCATGGTGATATAGTAATAGACCATGAGCTATCAGAAACCTGCTCAGCAGACGAAAACGTAATAGATAAACGCTCAGAGCTTGTATCGAGCTATCAAATTAAAAACGGAAAAATAATTCGCGTATTATTTTTTCGTTAAGGATTATTATGCAAATTACTGACGACAAAAAACTTCGCTTAATGTACCGAGTAGAGCCCGGTTGTTTAGGCCCCGAAGGCGCACAACATATTGAAGATTTTTGTCGTTATGCCAACAAGCATATTAAGTCACCTTATTATGCACAATTCGTTTTTTTACCGCGTTACGATAAACAAAAAGACGAACGTCAATACAGCGTAAAAAGCCGTAACCTATCGCAATTGCAGGTTAGAAAGTACTTTAGTCACTTTGAAATCGATATGGATGGCTTTGAAGAGCAACTCGACGAGCTACTCACCAAAGCAATCGATTTGTACTTTAAACGCTAATCCCTGAAGCTTCAAATATAAGTAAAGCGGCTAAGGTATACTGAGTACGTATGCCTTATACCTAAAGCCTGCTCACGTAATCCTTTATCAAATTACTTAGCCAGCCCCTACCTCTAAAAGCGCGGCATACCTCAGCCTTGTTTTGTAGACGTAGAGCTTGCTCACGTTAGAAGCGCAGCTTCTTGTTTCAGGTCAAATATTAAATCACTTATTTTTACCTCTAAAAGCGCAGCGTCTCTTAACCTCTTTGTGAATAATGGGTTTTAAAACAGTAATACACAAAGAGAAGCGAATGAGAATAAAATGAGAAGCCAAAGTAAATAGGGTAGAGTTTTGTCTTGTAGACGTAAAGCTTGCTCACGTTAGAAGCGTAGCTTCTTATTACTTAAAAATACATACCACCACAGAGCACACCGAGGCGCTTCGCGCTACACAGAGTTAAAAAATATTGGTTAGTCACTGCTCCTGTTCTTCTCCTTCACTTCTCGGTGGTAAAACAATCACTTTTATAGCAGTTGCTATTAAACGAAAGTAAGTAAGCGTCCGGCAATCTAC
>NZ_PNDV01000176.1:0-465 GCF_005930865.1 Pseudoalteromonas sp. S554
GGCTTTTTAATCACTTCTTTAAATAAAAAGCTCAACGCATTTAAGGCTTGTGTTTAAGTATTAGGAGCAACATTTTGTTGGTTGACTAAATGATTTAAAAAAAGTTCGACCTCATTATCTCCCATCGTTGTTGGGTGCCTCATAGAGTTAAAACGAATAAACGAAGCTATCCAGTATAAATACGCTTTAATGGTACTTTTAGCATAACGCTTTAGATACATTTGTTCGGCTATCATAGTTAAAAAAGGTGATTTCATGATATGAATCTCTAGCAAAATTTAACTGTATATATAGACAGTGCATATTGTTTTGTCCAATATTACTGGTCTCAACCATTTTGGTGTATTTTCGCACTGATTAAAAATAATTTTCAGTTAACTAATTGTTTACAGGTGTTTATTTGATGGTTAAGATAAATGCATTGTAATATATGGACATTTGTCGGTTTATAAAACGACAAATGTC
>NZ_PNDV01000177.1:0-959 GCF_005930865.1 Pseudoalteromonas sp. S554
TTTATAAAACGACAAATGTCTTAGACAAAATTGTTATGTTTCAAGGAGATCAAATGCCAATTCCTGACTCAGTAATCGATGATATTAGAGCTGCTGCAAAAGAAGTCTGGCCTGACGACAAGGAAATGCAAACCTATACAGTCAAGGAAGAACTTGATGCATACAGGAATTTCGTGGCGCTGGATTATTCATGTGTTTCTGATGAAGAAAAAGAGTCCTTAATTCAAGAAGCCAAGGAAAGTTTCGACACATGGGAAGAGCGTTTCTCCTCTATTCAAGATGAGCTAGAAGCCATCGCTGAATTAAAAGAACTTATCAGCGCTAAACAGGGTGACGAGTTATTTAACCAATTGATACTTGAAGCTCGAACAGAGAATGAAAATTACTTTAGGGGGCAGCTTGAATACGTGCAAGAAAAAGTCTCAAGCTATGAGTCGATCCAAAGGACTCGGGCAGAAATAGATCCTCTGAAAAATATATTAATTGATATCGAGAATATCATAGGTAGTGAGTGTTACAATGGCAATATTCAAAATTATGGAAGTTGGGGTGACCTTGAGAGTGAAGGGCGCTCATTTCGTTATCCAGTCAAATTTTTCGATGGTGAAAATGAATTCAAACGGAAAACCGTACCCCGAGACATCCCAGCCGAACAGTTAATCAGTGGGTACTACCCATTTGGCGCTAATGAGTTAAACATATATAGGGCTCTACATAAGGTTCTTAAATACCTAGAGGCTGAACATGGGCTTAAACTACCAAAAACATAACAAGCGCATGTTATCGGACTGGTTTTCCGCTGCGCTCCAAACCAGCCGCAAATGCGGGCGTTGGTATGACTCCCATTGTCAAGTTAAACGCACTGATCCTTGCCTAACTTTTTAAGCCATAATTATTTTAGCTCGAATTAGAGCGAGTTAATACATAGGATGAAGCAAGTAATGTCGTCGGTGAGCTGG
>NZ_PNDV01000178.1:0-389 GCF_005930865.1 Pseudoalteromonas sp. S554
TTCCACCCCGTTGTCAACGAGGTCACTCGTAGAGAATAGTAAGTAACGGCGATTAGCGCAGTTTGGTAGCGCACTTGGTTTGGGTCCAAGGGGTCGCAGGTTCAAATCCTGCATCGCCGACCATTTTTTTATAATTTAATTATAATCGAATAGCTTATTGGTAAACTATGAAGTTTTCGATGCGCCCATAGCTCAGCTGGATAGAGCAACGCCCTTCTAAGGCGTCGGTCGAAGGTTCGAATCCTTCTGGGTGCGCCATTTGAAAACATGTAAATACAGCGGTGATTGTAGCTCAGTTGGTAGAGCCCCGGATTGTGATTCCGGTTGTCGTGGGTTCGAGCCCCATCAGTCACCCCATTTGCAAGAATATCGGCGATTAGCGCAGTTTG
>NZ_PNDV01000179.1:0-217 GCF_005930865.1 Pseudoalteromonas sp. S554
AAAACCAGGTAGAAAACAGCTCTAAAGCCAGATCCGACACTTTAACGCGTGAGGTAAACTCCCGACTGCGGTACGACCTAAAAATTTAAAAGCTGCGCTTTTCGCGCGAGCAAGCTCTGCGCCTACAAGTTAAAGCGCGACTACAAACTACTCTGAAACCACTTGTTTAAACCGTGCGAACGTTCGCATGCTTTCATCTGCAATCATTACCTCATAA
>NZ_PNDV01000018.1:0-27873 GCF_005930865.1 Pseudoalteromonas sp. S554
CGACCGCGGACTGACACCAAAATGAATCAAAAATCAATAATCCACGCCCTTAAATTAATTAAGAGCGCTATTTTGTTCCGGTGTTGTTCCGGTGTTGTTCCGGTGTTGTTCCGGTGTTGTTCCGTTTTGTTCTTTAATGTTCCGTTAGGTACTTGCCTATGAGTATTGGGTACTTAATCATTATCGCTGTTAGTATCTTGTTGGGCTTTATTAGCATGCTATCGACCTCTTATAATATTGCCGTTTATTGTTATCTTATTCATGCTTATCTCGCTCTTGCTTTAAATATACTTATCTGTGTGCGTTGTTTATATCCATGCTTTCTACAATCCACGTATCAACGCCGAATATACTGCGCTTAACAAACGTTACAGTGCTTTGCTCTAAGTAAGTGGTTTTGCCCTTGTAGCTTGCTGCTGGCTCAAGCACGTTATGAAGCATTATTTGAATGCTGTTATATCTAAACGTTTCGGGGTCTGGTAGTCGTGTGGTTGCGTTTGCAAGTTCGGCGGCTGTTATCATGCTACATCCCCCATCTTTGCGTGAATGTTTTTAAATATATCGCTTTCCCATTGAGATATGAGTCTTATCAACTCTTTTGATACTTCATCGTGTGTGCTTGTATAGCTTTTATGTCCGATACCGATAATTTTACACTTGCTGCGAGTAGATACTTCCTTTCTGCCTCGCCCATGGCATTTAATACAAATATCGGGGTTTGGGCTTAAGGGGCTTTGCCCTGGTGCTAAACCGCTACCTTCGCAATCATTGCATACAGGCTGAACATGCTCGTAAATAGCTGACATAACCAAGCCGTTTAATGTTTCGGGCTTTATCTTGTATTGGCGTATCTTTACAAACAACGTTGCGTGCATAGTTAGTGAGCGCACAACACGATTAAGTCTCGTTTCTTCACCCACATAACGAAAGTAAGCCCAATTAGTTTGACACTGCGCTAAACCGGCCAGTGCGTGCGCCGCCGTTCGCCAATCAATAACGTCTTGACCACTTCCCCCAAACGTACCAGTGAGATTAAGTGTTTTAGTTGTAAGCTTTGCAAGTAGCTTAATCGGTTGCATATTATCTCACTCCCATGCGTCTAAAGATAGCGGTAACTTCGCTGTGTGCGGCAAAATCAGCGGGCTTAGCAATCAAACCCTCGAGCGCCAAACACGGCCAAGATAAATCAAACGTTTCAATCAAGCCCTGTTTAATCATCCAGCCATAAATGTGCTGGTCTTGCGTCATTCTTAGCTGTAACGGCTTATCATCCATAAAGCGCCACCAAAGCAGCATCACGCTTATCTTCATTACTTCGGCCCTTCCAGCCTGTAATTTGATTGAAATACTTATCGCTTTTTTTAGCTTCTCGCTTTACTGGTCCTTTAAGCGGTGTTACCAGCTTCACTTTATAGCCCTGGCTTTCTAGCACTTGCTGTATTAGCGTGCCGGTCGCTTTACACTTGCCTACGTCCTGGCATATTTTCTCGCGTACAGCGCGTTTGTTTTTTACTTTGGCGCCGAAAAGTGGCTTTATCGCGCTTGGATTTTCAAGCTTTATCAATACTTCTTCTTTTGGACCCGCCGCCGCTATGTACTCGAACATATCGACAAAGCTTAGCGATTCAAGATGAATGATTGTCTTGCCCTGGACGACAGCAACACCGCTTTTTACAAAGTCGGGATCAATACCAATCGTTAAATTCATTTAGCCACCTGCATTAATTCTTGCTCGAGTAAAAGCTTTTGCGTTCTAACCATGCCCTCGTAAGCGTAAATTATTATTTCATCTGCGTTCCCTTCACGCACTCGCCCATCAATTACATCGTGACAGTCTGAACAAGCATAAGCTGAGTGAATATCATCACACTTTTGCGCTACGCCTGACCCTCGTCCCACATGCGCTAGAACGGTCGTTTCAGGATTAAAGTTGCAAACGCCAGGTATGCGCACTTGGCAATCTTTGCCTTTTGCGCTTTCTCGTATTTTTTTACTCTTGATTGGTGGTGTTTTTATTAAAGACATTTATGCTACCCCATTGCTATGAGTTGATTTATTGCTTGTTCAGCTTGCGCTTCATCATCAAACGTCTTTGTTAGAATGAAATTCCAGCACACTGAAAAAGCTTTTTTATAAAACGCTCTGAACTGTTCCTCACTCATTGCGTTAAAGTTTATTGATTTCGTTACTCGCTTTGTCCCCCTCGGCGTTAACACCAGGTCATAAAGCCCTACTTCTTCTTTTATCCATTCATGCAATGACTCTTTAGACTTGTGCGGTACTTCTACTTTCCCCGCTCTACTTCTTTTTAAGTCATTAACGTAATGCTTTATAAACTGCCCTAGTCCATCGGAATTAATGCCCGTTGTTCTGCCGTATGCAATTAGGCCGTTAAGCACTTTTTTTTCACTTGGCCCAATTAGCCCGCCCGCCGGCTCCCAATAGTCAAGCGTTAAACCTATTAGGCCCGCCCAATACAGGCGGTGAAAATCTAACGCTCTTGGGTTCATCTTTATTGCTTTGACTTTGTAAGCGCTGCCAACTTTCCAGTTAGCAAGCGTTTCAATGTCAATGTTTGCAGCGGGTATAAGCGCGCCATCTTCGCGCTTAACTAGCGCTACCTCGGCAACCATTAAGCGGCCTTCACTTTTTCTTGGTTTTGGACTTCTTCTTTATGCGCCACCATTAGCATTTCTGAGATACCGGCAATGTATGTATCGCGTACTTCCCGGCTCATTCCTCGGTTTGACGCGTCAACACTAAACGCAGTTACAATTAATTCGACTGCTCTGTTAATGTTTGGCTGTTTGCCGTCCGTGATCGCCTTCGCTGCGCGGCTTTTTGCTGCTGAACAAAGGCCATCGCTGATCAACTCGCCGGTCGGTGATAATTGTTGCATCGTACTTTTCTTAATTGCTGGCATTGCTTTCTCCTAAGCTGTTTTTCTTGCGTTGTTGAATGTTTTTTCTAGTTGCTCATTAAGTGAGAAGCCTTGATTGGCTGGCACTTTCTTTGATGTGAAATTGCCTGGGCTCGCTTTAACGTCTTGCATACGATTAGCCGCCTGCCTGTTTTGGCTGTGCGACTTGTTACGCTGTGCATGTTTGTTTTTTGCGGCCTCTTTTTGGTCCTTGATGTACTGCGGTACGCTATCAACGCCATGTTCTTTAGCGTGCTTTGCCATCGCGCGGTTAGCCTCGGCTGTCGCAAACCCTATCTGCTTTGGTGTTGGGCTTTTGATCCCGGCAAGGGCTGCGGCTTTTGCGGCTTTTGCTGCGACTAGCGCGCTTTGGTAATCACTGCCTAAAATCTCTTTTAGTGCGCGAATAAACTCTTTTTGGTCTTGCTCGTATGACTTAGCCATGGCTTAACCTACGTACTTCAAGTAAGCCGGCGGCTCGTTATACTCAAGCTTGAGCGGTATCGGACTTAACTCACTCTTACCGTATTTATCAGCAAGCTTTGTGTATCGGTCTTTTGCCATTTTTTGCCATGAGCTATCCGCTAGCGTTGCGCGTGCTGCTGCGATTTGCTGGTTAAGCCAGTAAACCAAGGGCTCTGACCATTCTTTATCCTTGCCATAGTTAACTATTCGCTGCTCGTTGATCTCACGCATACATTGTTCAAGCGTTGGCATACCGCGCGCCTGCAAGCATAAAATTTTAAACTCAATAGGGTTTGGTGCGTGTCGTTCGGTAGCCGAGCGCAGGCGTGACGCTTCAAGCGCCATACGAACATGCTTAGCGACAATGCCCATGCCGTATAACTGACCCGCGTATTCGTTTGCAAATAACGCTAGATTCCCGCGCCAATTGAAATCGCTGTTTGGGTAGTAAGCTTTAAGACCTGGTAACACTTCGTCACCAATGATTTTTACAAGCACGCTGTTTGCTTGCGGCTTATCGCTTTGCTGGATTGTTGGCAATTGATTGTTCATTACGCTGCCCTCTCTAAGTTAATTGAAGAAGCTAGCGGTGTAAAAATGTGCGCTATAACATCAACTGTCCAGCCATTACCTAGCATTTTGTAACGCTGCGTGTTGCTTACGTGGTTGGTGTAATTGTCGGGTACTGTTTGCGCCCTTTCGCACTCTAATAGAGAAATGTACCGCAGCCCATTGGTATCATTAACCCCAAAAAACCTTTGTCCTGAATAGTTTTTGAACATGCTAGCCTCTAGCATTTGGCATTTTTCATCATCACCCCAAACCCTGAGTTTCTTCCCTGTTCTTTCGGAATGTCTTTTTATCCACGACAAACCTATCTCAGTGTAATAGTGGCAATCAGGTGCGTTATACTCTCTAATATCACCCCATGTGATACCTTTATCTTCTGGCTGTTCAAAATCCCAATTAGCCCAATAATACCGCTGGCGGTTTTGCGCGCTAACAAGTGCCGAGTTGATAAATACAGGCTTAACACCTAGATAATCGCTGATTATTTCTAGGTATTCTTTTTTCATTTTTACGTTTTCAAGCAAAAATTTAACTTCTGTCTTTCCTGCTTTGTCACGCTCATTATCGATGTGCGTTAAAATATCACTGTAAACAAAGAACAGCTTAGAGCGTGGATCGTCAAAGGCTAGCTGCTTGCCAGCAAAGCTAAAGCCTTGGCATGGTGAGCCGCCTATCAGTAAATCAATACTTGACCAATCTATATCCCACTCTCGCCATTTGGTTACATCACCAAGCTGGATTGTTTCAGGCCAATTAGCTTGTGCAACTGTGATTGCGTACTTGTCGAGTTCGCTAGCGTAGTATTTGTTTACCTGTATGCCTGCACGATCTAAAGCTATGCGACCGCATGACATACCATCAAAAAGAGATAAAACGTTCATTAAAGTGCCTCGTCATCATGTGGTGAAGGAATGTGAGAAAGTGAGTCCTGCAAGTAAGCCAGCTGATCACCAATGTTGTTTGATTGACGTTGGCCAGTATTTGAATATTGAGTTTGGTTCGCGTTAGCTATCCAAGAATATTTAAAACCTTGCCAATTTCTCGTTATGCACTCTGACAAACATTCATCAACACTAAGCCCATGCTCGAATGCGAGTTGAAATTGCTTACCGAAGTTGTTGATCACGGTTTGGCTAACACTGGCTTTTTTGGTTTTACGCATTGCTATCCAATCATCAAAAATTTGATTGCTAGGCAGTGCCGGCCAAGTGGAAAAATCCAAAGTTTCTAAAAGACTTTTTTTATTTATTTTTTTTGTTCTTTCTTTTGTAATAGTTTCTTTCTTTTGTGTTACCCGTTTTTGGGTAAGTTTTTCCCCGTTTTCGGGTAAGTCGTTACCCGTTTTCGGGTAAGTTTTTACCCGTTTTTGGGTAAGTTTACTTTTACCCGTTTTTGGGTAAGTTTTACCCCATTCAGAAACGACAGGATTTACGCCAATATTGCGACCATCCAATAGTAAAACCGCCTTTTCTATCAGCGTGTTTTTTATCTCACTAATATGAGATTGCGATATACCCGTTAGCTCGCTTAGCTGTACGTTGTTTATCCAATCTGTTTTTTTATGCCACCGAAAAGTTTTGCCAACGATCGCGTTTATTATTTGAAACTCGCGCCCGCTTAATTTTACCGGCGGGTTCGCTAGCGTATCTGTTAGCTTATGTGCAATCCTGTCGTAGCCATCTTCTATGTCGGCCTTCACAAAATCACCTGGTATGTGTTCATGTTGGTTCACCTCACTGCATTGCGTTTCAGGGAACTTGTAAACTTCAGCTAAATTAGCCATAATATCTCCGTTGAATTGAAACCCGCTTTTGCCGACCAAGCATATGAAGCGGGTTTTGTTTTACTTGCGAGTTGCGTAGTTTCGACTGCGTAGCTCGTTTATTTCTGCACAACCAATGCACAAATTAGTTTTAATCGCCTTCTTTCGCGCTTCTTGTATCTCATTACCACACTCAATACACTCGCCTGTTGGCGTAACGTCTGCTTTCTTTAAGTTGGCAATTAAGCGCGCTTCTGTACGCTCTATTTCTAACTGCGCTGCGTCTGCTGTATCTGCCATTATGAAGCCACCTTTAACGTTGCTTTTGGTGGATTTATTGGGCTAGGGCGAACCATTTGCTCAAGCTCTGCCGTGATATGCAAAACAGCATTGATTGTTTCACGCGCGTGATTATGTATATCGTTAAACTCACTTTCGGTTATTACGCCATCTTCTCTTGCCAGTCTCACAGACTTAGCAAACCCGCCGGCTGTTTCTTGAAGGTGTAAAACTTGATCAGCAAGTTCGTCGTCCGACAAGCCCACTTCTGGCAAATCAACAATTGTTTTGCCTTCGCTGTAAGCCCAGGCGTTCATAATGCGACAGTCATTAGTAATATGCTGAATAGCAATCGCTTCTTGAAGTGTTAGAACGTGCGAATCAATGTTTGCATTAAGCTTATTGCTAAGCGTTGTTGGCGACTTAGCCATCGCGCGCGCAATTTCAGATACGTTGTAGTCACACGCAATACTTCCCGCCGCTTCAATCGGGCATCGAGTGCTTGGTGTCGAGTTTCTCGTACTTTTTTTAGATAAGAGCATTTATAGTTTTCCTATGCTGCAGTTTGGGCTTCGGTTGGTATGCCGTAATCAGCAAGATCAACACTTAGTTTGCCGCCAGTTATTTTTTCTAAATACAGCGCGCGACCAATCGGCATAAGGCCATCTTTAGGCCACTGATTAACGGCACCTCGCGTGAGCTCTGGCGTGAACGCTCTAGCAAGGGCAGATTCGGTTTTATAATAGTTAATTGCGTCTTGTGTTTTCATAAGCGCTCCTTGGTTTGTTATTTTGTATAATAGATTATACGCATCGTTTGTTCAACACAAACAAACAAACTTTAAATATAATGTATAGATTACTAAACACTATCGAGGCTTTATGAGCTTTTCAGAACGGTTAATTTCAAGAATGAGTCAACTAAAACTAAAGGGCAGTGACCTAGCTCGGCAGTTAGGCACAGGGCGTGCGTCCGTTAGCCATTGGAGAACAGGGCAAGCGATCCCCTCTGGTGAAAATCTTTTAAAGCTATCCAAAGCGCTTAGGTGCAATGCAAGGTGGTTAGCATCGGGCGTGGGGAGTATTGATGGTAATATTGAGCTAGAGCTTGGCCCGGATTTACGAGGGAAAGCTCCTTTATTGTCATGGGTCCAAGCCGGAAAATGGAGAGAGATCGATTTGGAAAGCCTAAGACAAGAGTCTGACGTAACATTCTACCAGCACACAGCAAATGTAAGTGACGAGTCATTTGCCCTACGTGTTAAAGGCGATAGCATGACAAGCTTGAGCGGTGGAAAGTCCATCCCGGAGGGATCAGTTATTATAGTGGACCCAAATATTTCAGCAGAACATGGTAAAGTTGTTGTTGCAAGGCTCGATAATAGTGATGAAGCAACCTTAAAACAATTAGTAGAAGATGGAGGCAGTAAATACTTAAAGCCGTTTAATAGCAGCTACCCAACAATTGCTATAAATGGCAACTGCACCATAATCGGTGTAGTAAAGCAGGTTATTCAAGATTTTTAGGGGGTTACAATGAAAAAAGCAACAATAACAGCCATTCTATGCTTTTGTCTTACAGGTTGCGCCTCTAAAGGCATTGGTGTTGGCATGATTAAAGAAAGCGTATTAAGCGAAGTTGAGAAATGCCAATTTGTAAAAAATGTATCCGGCACTAGCGGGTGGGGAGGTTTAGCCGCATCGGTAGGAATTGAAAACGCAAAAGAGCAAGCAAAAGAGCAAGCTTTTTCCGCCGGCGCTACACATATTGTGTGGCAAGCAATTAACGGCGGATTTTCACCAAGCGTTTCGGCAAATGCGTATAACTGCAATAAGTAATAGTCGGCAATAGTCGGCAATAAAACCACCAAGAAAAAGATAGCGTCCATTAGCGGCGCTATTTTTTTGTCTATTTTGTATAATTAATTAAACAAACCTGTTGACCATTCTGTATAAATAGCTATACTTCCTATCAATGTTTAACGAATTAAACAAATTAGGTGTTTATATGGATAACAATACACAATCATTCCCTACCCTTTCGCTAGAAACTAAAACGCTAGTAGCGTCACTTGCTGTTGAGTCGTTTTTATTTAGAAGTCGCTCGCATGTAAACGTAGTGACTAACGCGGTTGAGGGGTCTATTTCGTTGTTTGTTTATGTTGATGGCAAAGCTGAAAAGTCATACCTGATCCTACTTGGCGATAAAGATGCCACAGAAAAACTTACCCTGGCGCTTGCTGAAGTACGCAGATTTAAGCGCACCGGCACATTCAATTTAAACCTTAAGTTAGCGAGTTAATACGATGGATGCTAAAGAAATTCAACGCTTATTATCAGACCCTTTTGAAGCGCACGATATTGAATGGCGCGTGCAACAAAGCGGCGTATCTAGCTCAAGCAATCCATGGGTAATGGTTATTCCTTACGTTACTAACCGCGCAATTCAACAGCGCCTTGATGATGTAATAGGCATTGATGGGTGGAGAAACGAATTTAAAGAAGCCGCCAGCGGCAAAGGCTACTTGTGCGGTTTAAGTATTCGCTTTGGCGATGACTGGATCACTAAATGGGATGGTTCAGAGTACACGCAAGTAGAAGCGCTTAAAGGTGCCTTGTCTGGCGCTATGAAGCGAACTGCCGTTCAATTTGGCATTGGTCGCTACTTGTATTCACTTGATACCGAGTTTGCAACATGCGCGCCGGTTGAGAGTCGATTTAAAGCCAGTGGACACTTTATAAGCATACCGATTGATAAAAAAAATAAAAACGGCCCGCGCATGAACGCTGAATGGTTCCCACCAATTCTGCCTGATTGGGCGCTACCAAAAGCTAAGTTTGACAAGTACCTAAATGCTATCGATCAAGCGACCAGCCTATCAGCATTGCGCGAGCATTACGAGCAAGCTTATAAGTTTGCAATGGCTGTTAACCGTATAGATATACGCGATAGCGCGATTGAAGTAAAAGATCGCAAAAAAGCCGAGCTTGAAGCTAAAGAGCAAGAGAACAGCTTAAACGCTAATAAAAAGTTTCATACCTGGCTAAATACGGCCATTAAAGACCGCATCACTACAGCGGAAAACGAATCAGTTTTAACAATGAACCATAAGCACTTATTACAAGAGCTTAAGGGGCATTGTCGAGCAAACAAAGTAGATAGCAGTGACTTTGTAGCTCAAGTCAACCAAGCGCATACAGAGGCGCTAAACAACCTTAAAAACGGAGTATAACCATGACTACTAATCAAAGCACAGCAACCAACTTGGTAGAAGTTGTTTACCAGGAAGATTTAACCAAGAAAGGGCTTGCCGATTTACGCAAACAATACCCTAAGTCGTTTTCGCTTGATATGTCTGACGAGGACGAGTTTAAGCAAGGCCGTAAAATACGCACTGAGCGCAACAAGCTGGTTAAATCAATTAACGATCGCCGCATTGGGTTTACTAACGAGCTTAAAGCCTATGGCGATGAATTAATATCAAAAATTGATGTGATTTACGATCCAATCATTAATGCTTTTGAGCTTGAAGATAAACGCCGCAAAGACGAAGCCGCACGCATCGCTAAAGAGCGCGAAGAACTTTTAAACAAGCAGCGCGATGAAATCGCACAAATGAATGATTTTACTCAGCAGTGCCAAGGCCAGGGCTCACAGTTTATCGCGGACACAATTGAAGCGGTGGATCTTATCGACACTGAATCATTTGATAAAGAGCTCATTCACGAAGCAATCGACACCAAGAAAAGTATTCTTGAAGCGCTTAACACCATGTACCAAACCGCCAAAGCAGCCGAAGCGGTAGAAGCAGAGCGCGAGCAATTACGCATCCAGCAAGAGGCTATTAAGCAAGAGCAGCAAAAACAAGAGCAAGCGCGAGTTATTGAACAACGCATTGATAACTTACGCCGCGATCCTATGAACTACAAAGACAGCCCTAGCAACATTATAGCCGCACGCATTACGCAGCTTGAGAACTACACGCCACCCGCAAGCGATTTTGGCGAGCGTGTTAATGAAGTTATCGCGCTTAAAGCTGATGTAATTGCCGAGCTACAAGACCGCTTAGAAATGGCGCAATTCAAAGAAGAAAAGCAACAGCGCCAAGCAGAAGCGCAAGCCGCAGTTGAAGCGCGCCAAATAGAGCAGTTGCAAACAGAGGTTACGCAATCGGCAGAGCAAGCCGAGCAGCAAGTACATGAAGCACAAGCCGAAGCTATCAGCGCGCAGGAACAAAGCGAGCCTTTACTTGGTAATAGCTTTAAATCACCAGTGTTTGAAAGCACAAGCGCACCGACAGGTTACACGCCTCTTTCGTTATGGCCTAGCAGCCAGGACCGCGCAGACAATGACGAGCTAGATCGCATTTGCGACCAACTGGACGCAGCAGAGAGCTACATCGAAGCGCAGGACGTTCTTATAAAAGATTTAGAGCAGCGCCTAAACAAAGCGCACGCAGCGTAAGTTTCCAACTCCAACCGAGCAAGCGCCTACGGGCGCGAGCTCTTTTTAAAGAGGTTTATATGAAAGATTTAAGAGTACCACAGCTAAGAATGGACTCGCACTTGCGCACTGAAGATCTGCGCGTTGGCCTGGCAACAATCAAAGCATCAAAGCATCAAGGGCAAGAAGGCTGGACCTTGCCAGGGTGTAAATTTACGCGCAATCGCAAAGAAGCTGAGCATGTGTGCAAAGAAGTTAACCGCTTAATCCAAGCGAACGGCGGTATAAAGCCATTCGCTAATTTAAGAAAAGCAGCGTAACCATGCACGATTACATGGCAATCAAAGGCAATAGCTCAAGCGCACAGCAAAAACAAAAGCGCAGAGACTTTTTAAAAATGGCAGCGGTTAACAGCGTTCGCGTTCTAGTGGTTGCCATCATCGTTTTATTAACAACTAAATAGGCTTTATATGTTTTTAACAAATCTAGTAATTTACAAATTTAAGCAAGATGCTGAGTTTAATAGCGAAGAATTTAACAAAGCACTTGAGCAAGACGCTTTTCGTCACTGCGGACAGCAAGAGCTATCAACTTTTGGCTGGACCAACGCGTTTGGTAGCCACGGCGAGACACTAGCGCATTTTTCTAACCGTAGAATTTTAGTTTGCGCCAAGCGTGAAGAAAAGATCCTACCAGCTTCCGTTATTAACGAAATGGTAGCTGAAAAAGTAGAGCAAATTGAGCTTGAAGAAAATCGCCAAGTAAGAAAAAAAGAGCGTGACGAATTAAAAGAAAACGCATTACACACGCTATTGCCACAGGCGTTTACCAAATCAAACTTACAATACGCTTTCATTGATATGGATAGCGGCCTACTAGCTATTAACAGTTCAAGCTTTAATAAAGCAGAAGAACTAGCCGCCCTACTACGCAAATCACTTGGGTCATTACCGATAACACCTGTATTTGCTAACCACGATTTAGACGTATTTTTAACAGACTGGCTTACTAACTTTAGCACTCCTAAAGGCTTTTCTATTGGCTATGACGCAGAAATGCAAAACGCCGATGATAGCGGCTCAAGTGTAAAACTTAAAGGCCATGAGCTAGATGGTGATGAAGTTAAAACACACTTAGAACAAGGTAAGCGAGTTACCAAGCTAGCGCTAAATTGGAGCGACAGAATTAAGTTCAACCTTCAAAACGATGGCGCTATTAAGCAAGTTAATTACTCAGACACCATCAAAGAAGAAAACGCCGACATACCTAATGAAGATATGCACATAAAACTTGATGCTGACTTTTGTTTGGTCGCTGGAGAAATCGTTCAACTGGTTACTGAGCTTATTGATAGCGGCTTGAGTAGTAGCGAACAAGACGATGGGAACGAGTCATTAATTGCCGAACACGATGCCAAGCATAAAGACAGCAACGGAAATGACTGCTTTTACAACAATGCTGTTGATTTTGTTAAAGAGACACAGCGCGCATCTATAGCGGCCATTCAACGTAAATTTAGAATAGGTTACAACCGAGCTGCCCGCTTAGTCGAACAGCTTGAAGCTAACGGCATTGTAACCGCGCCTGGTCATAACGGCGAACGCACAGTTTTAATCAAGTAAGGGGTGCATCATGGACATAGACAAAGAAGCCTTTTGGTCAAAAGTTGATATTAAAGATACAGCTAAAGAGTGCTGGAATTGGCTAGGAGCCAAAAAGCCAAAAGGTTACGGCAACCTTAGAGCCAATAAGCAGTATTTATTGGCTCACAGAGTTTCTTTTGAGCTTGCGAACGGGCCCATACCAAATGGCTTTATTGTCTGTCACACATGCGACAACCCAAGTTGCTGCAATCCAAGCCACTTAATGCTTGGTACTAACAAATCAAACTCAATAGATATGCTTATAAAAAATAGGCAAAAAGATAAAAAGTATGCAGCGAAAGGCGCCCGTAACGGCATGTCAAAACTAAATGAAGAAAAGGTTTTGGCTATAAGAAGAGATTATAAAGCAGGGTTGAAAAACCAGTACGAACTAGCTGAGTTCTACGGGGTAACGCAACCCGCAATCGGTTCAATTTTAAGAAACAAAACTTGGAGACATGTAAATGGCTAACGATCTAAATCAAGCTAACTTTATCGGTAGATTAGGCAAAGACCCTGAAATTCGCTACACCCAATCAGGACAAGCTGCGGCATCATTTTCTATTGCTGTTGGTAGCAAATGGAAAGATAAAAACACAGGCCAGCAAAAGGAAAATACCGAATGGGTAAATCTTGTTGCGTTCGGCAAGCTAGCCGAAATAATGGGCGAATACCTGCGCAAAGGCTCCCAGATTTTTGTTACAGCAAAATTCAGAACCAGAAAATGGCAAGACCAAAGCGGCGCAGATCGTTATACGTCAGAGTTTGTAGTAGAAAATATGCAAATGCTCGATTCGCGACAAGATAATCAACATCAGGGCAACCAAGGTAATAATAATTACCAAGGACAACAAAACAACCACGCACAAGGCAATAACCAAGGCCAAGCGCAGGGTAATAATTCTTACGGCAATAGTAATAATAATTACCAGGGCAACAACCAAGCGCAGCGCCAAGGTAGCGGACAAGCTCAGCGCCAAAATAACCAAGGACAACAGCAAGGAGGTCAAGCGCAGCAAGGCGTATCAAATAGCCAATACATGAGCGGCGGACAGCAAGGTGGCGCGGGTGAATTTATGGATGACGATATTCCGTTCGGTCCAATCGGCTTGCAATACCCAGCACTCTTAATGTGCATGTAAGGAGCGCCCCATGTTTGAACAATTTAACGGCCAAAAATTTAACCTTATTTACTCAGATCCAGCTTGGCAGTTTAGTAACAAAAAAACTGGCGGTAGCATGAAAAGCGGTGCAGCACACCACTACAAATCAACCATGAGCGTAGACGAGTTAAAGGCTATGCCTATTGATGATATTGCAGCGGACGATTGCATATTGGTTATGTGGTATGTCGGCGCAATGCCACAAGAAGCCTTAGACGTTGTTAAAGCATGGGGCTTCACCATAAAAAACATGAATGGTTTTGTATGGAACAAGCTAACCATAAACAACAACCCGCTGTTCGGCATGGGATTTTGGACCCGCGCCGGTAGCGAGTCGGCCATTATCGCAGTTAAGGGTAAACCGAAAGTAGCAAGCCGTTCAGTGCGTGCAGTAGGTAACTATGACACCGAAAGCCTAGACGAAATACTAGGCCGAGGCGTGTTTTCTGGCGCCTACCCTATCGGACAGCACAGCGAAAAGCCTAACGAGTTTAGAGAAGCCTGCGTTGAATTGGCCGGTGACGTACCGCGTATTGAGTTGTTTTCACGCAAGCGCACAAAAGGTTGGGCCGTTTGGGGTAATGAAGTGGGTAAGTTAAAAAGTAAAGTTAAGTGAGTAAAATTATGATTGAAGATTTAACCAGCAAGCTTGAAAAGTTTATTTCTGATTATCAAGGCGATAAACCTATAACGCTAAGTCTTGTCGCTAAAAGCAATGGATGCAGTGTTGACCAAGTTCGCCGCAGGGCTGGTGAGCTAGTTAAGAATAAAAAGAAAAGCTTTCAGTCAAAGGCTAAACCCATAGAATCACAGAAAAAACAAACAGCTAAATCAGGCTCTGTTTCAGAGCAAGATCTTTTAATTAAGATAATGAGCCGATTAGATAAAATAGAGTCAAAACTAGATTCTATTTTATCTGATGAGTGGATTAAAAACACAGGTGATGCACCCCCTGATGATAGGTTGTGCAAGGTTAGATATGGGGATGGGAAAGTTAAAACGGCACTTGCTGAACACTTGGATTGGGAAACCAAAGAGGGCTTTATTGATTCAATGGTTGATGATTTAGAATCCAAATTTATGAAAGATTGTGATGATGATAGCTTTGATAAAGCAACAAGTGAAACGTATAAGTTATATCCTGAATTTAAAGGTTACGACCTATTTTTTGATGGTAGCTGGCATTACACTTTTGAAACTGAAGAGGATAAACGGTTTAAAGATGCTGTTTACAAAAGAAGAGAATTACAAGAAAAAATTAAACATGAACTATTTAGCGCTGGGATAGCGGAGTACAAAAGAAATAATCTCACATACCCCGAAGATTATTCATTTATATCAGAGTATAAAATAATAGACGACTCAAATAGTCGAGTTATAGACAAACTAGCTGTACTTGGTCGCAAAATAGACGGGATGAAAGGGTGATAGCATGAACGGATTAACCCCTATTTGTAATTATTGCGGCAACTTTTCAGAAAAAGTGACAGGTAAAGAAATTTACCCGCACCGTAAAGATCTTTTCCACATGACTTTTTATAGCTGTAACTGTCAACTTGGCGGCGCTTACGTTGGCTGTCACGGCACGTCTGATAAGCCCTTGGGTAGGCTGGCTAATGCTGAACTACGCAAGGCTAAAAGTGCTGCGCACAGATCATTCGATCAGCTTTGGCGTTCAAAATTGTTAAAACGTCAAGAAGCTTACAAATGGCTAGCTAAGCAGATGAACAAGGCAGGTGCGGACTGTCACATTGGTATGTTTGATGTTGATGAGTGCAGAAAAGTTGTATCTCTAAGCCAAGACAAATTTATTGGGTTATCTAATGAAACCACAAGTTAAACGCAGAGCGCATAACTGGTATGCGCTTAAACCTAAATCGGCTGCAAAGCCTGATAATAAAGAACATAAGGTGACAGCATGAATAACGCAAAAATAAAAGCCTTAGCCCTGCAGCATGGCTTTAAATTAAAACAGCAGGCTAACGGTGAAATGGATTTAAACGACAACGTTTATTCATTCGCCTGGGCACTACTGCAAAGCGGCCAGCCAAATGTATCGCATAAAGCGTACTTGGCGGACCTATTAAAAGACGCTGCCGACTGTATACCTGAAAAAAGCGGCGGCTACCGCGTAACTATTTACGCTAACGATGTATGTAAAGACGAGCCGCGCATGCAGTGGAATTTTTTTAACGGCGTTGAACGCAGTAATTTTGAGTGCCGCATACCGGATACTCGCGAAGAATTAAACAGAGCACTTAACAATGCCAAAGGCTGTATGAAGTCTGCGTGTTATAGAGCAATGAACCCTGATTACGCCAAAAAATTAGCATAGGTGATTTATGAAAATTGGCCAAATAAGAAAGATAACGTTTTCAACTTTTCGCGGCGCATTATCTGCCAACGGTGGCTTTTACGAATATGATCAGGACGTAACTAGAAATTGCCGAGTGGTTATATCTAGGTTCGGCACGCTTAAATGGCAGATAGTTAAGCGAAAGGGTCAAAGCGATTGGGACTGGGCTTTAAATACCGATCAAGATGTTTTAGACAGCCTTGAGTTGAACGAGGTGATAGGTGACTTATGAAAGAGCTAATGTGCAAATACGATCCGCAGGTTCACTTTAACCACAAAAAGCCAATGACCACCACGGATCAAAAATACTTAATTGAGTTTTACGGCAAAGTGCCAGTGTCAGAGTTGTGCGTGTCACTTGGCAGAACTTACAAGGCCATTACTGAAATGGCAAACAGCTTGAGAAAGCAAGGCAAGATAAAAGGTAAAGGTGATTTATGAGAAACGTTGAGATAAAAGAGCCTGGCAAGGTAGTTATTACCACAACTAAAGTTCTAGCAGTTGATTGGCACAAAGCTGAATTTGCAAGAATGACAGAAGAGTTTAAGCGCGGACGCTCACGCTTTAAAGAAAAGTTTAATCGCTGTTTTACTTGTAATTGGCCTTTTCAAATTGGAACAAATGAAACCGGTGAAGTTATGAATATTGTTTGCTTTAAGTTTGAGGGCAACAAGCTTTTATGTACTGGTTGCTATGAAGAACTAACAGGTGATTTATGAGCAATTACACATGCAAAAAATGTAAGGCTAAGCTAAAAGCAAATGAAGCATACGAATATCGAGGCGCTTTTTCTTGTGAAGAACACTTTGATGAAGTAATTGAAATGCGCGATTTTGAGCGTAACCAAATTATTAATGAAGAACACAACAAGACCAAATCATTTAAAGGTCTTGACCTAACTGATAGCGCTATAGGAAAAGCAAACAAGGCGCTATTGAAACCACGCATTGAAATCGCAAGCAAAGAAAGTTTGCGTTTAAATAGTTATGAACGAGGTGATTTATGAAAACTGAAATTTTAATATGGGCCTTGAGTGAGCTTGCGGTAGCAGAGCCAGAGCAAATAGAAACAGGAGCTATAGAAATTCTAGGCGAAGATGAACAAGGCAGAGAAGGTAGTTCAGAATTTGACATATTCGAGCTAGCAAACGAAGCAGCAAAAAAAATTCAATCATTAACTTCTCAAAATGAAAATTTAAAAGAAAAAATAAAAGACATAGGTTATTCCTACCGAAAAGTTGAGCAAGAAAGAGACGAATTAAGAATAATTAAATTTAAGCGGTTTAATGAGGAAGAATGCTGGCTATATAGAGGGGATGGCGAGGACTATTTAGATTCATTAGTTTGCCCTGTAGTAATCAGTCCAGAGAGATTAATTACAATCAAAAATATGAGTGCAGAAGGCTTTAAAAATGAGTTAATCAAAGCGTCAGCAGCTATTGCCCACCCTCACATTGAAGGTGTTTACGCAGTATGGGAGAATAATTTATGAGTTTACCATCAAGTATGTATTACACGACAAAAGAAGTGGCCGCAATGGAAGGCGTAACGCCTGGTTACTTATTAGAGCAAGTAAGCCAGGGCAAGTTTATACCGCCAGCGCATTACGGCAAACCTAACCGCTGGCTTAAGTCGTCAATAGATAATTATTATGCTGAACTCAACGCACAGGCTAGCCGCCTTTCAGCATGATAACCCACCGATTGATCCACTCTGTTAGCCCCTCAAGCATTGGCGATTTATTGTATATCGCCAATACCCCTTTCATCTTATGCCCTAGTAATTTTTCTGTAAATTGCAAAGGGCATCCCGCATCTGTTAAGTGCGTTGAAATCGTCCGCCTAAAATCGTGCATCCTAAATTTGTTCACCCCTTCAATAGATTCGTAGCACGACTTAGATATTTGACTTACGCTAGAGCCGCTAGCCGGATGATCACCATCACGATTAGGAAACATGTATAAATAAGAAGGCGATTGCGATTTTATATACTTAAGATCATCTACCAGTTCGTTAGGTACTGGTCGAACGATAGAGTGTAACGCGCCTTTTGTATTTTCCCTTTGCGTTGTAAAAAGCTGGTTATCTAAATCAAAATCAACCTTCTTGGCCTTGCATAGCTCGCTTATGCGACAACCAAACACCATTGCGCAACGTAAAAGCACCTTGTTTCTGTCTGTTATATTGAGCTCGTCAATGTGCGACCAAATTAACTGGCACTCTTTTAACGTTAAATAATGCTCCCTACTGTCGTAGTCTGTAGCAAAATCGCTTGGCCTTAACGCTTCAAATTGCGTGTTACTAATAAAGCCCTGGCGAATACAAAAGCGAAGAATTGATCTAACTTCTATTATCGCGTTAAAGGCAAAGCCTTTGCCTCTGCCCTTCTCAATTGACACATCACCCATCGACTTAAAAAAGGCCGTAAAGTGCGATTTATCCATAAGCCATATATATTGATTGCCCCATGTTTCATTAAGGCATGATGTTATCCTGGTCTTAATACCTTGCGGGTTATCTCGCTTGGGTAGGCAATAATTCACATACCAATACTCAACGCAATCTAAGATTGTTGGGTTCTCTATGTGGCTTAATTCAACAGCGCTCACACCTTCCATATTACGAGGATCTAAATTTTTATTAACCAGATCCATTTGCCTTGCACATTCCTCTCTCGCCTTTGCTAATGTCATAGCTGGATATGATCCAATTTTATACCGCGCTTGCCTTCCATTTATTCTGTATCGAATTTGAAACGTGATCTTTCCTTTTGGTGAAATCCTAAGAGATAAATTATCTCCATCTGTTATCTCGGGCTTACCGGCATACTCTTTACCGTTCAAGCTCTTTATTTTAGCTGCTGTTATGTTCATTGATACTCCGACTCTGTGACCAAATGTGACCAAAAACACGGTCAACTCTAAAATGGTACACACCTTGGTACTCAGTTGTCACGGATAATAGTTAGGCTTAGTCGGTAATAGTCGTTAATAGAGGGCGTTGTAATTACTGTAAGGTGTTGTTTTATATTAAATAAAGAGACTTAAGAAGGGATAGAAATTAATAGCAGGGAATAACTAAAGGCAATGAATCATTAAGTTTAATAGTTGTTTTACTTCTGTTTGAAAGCCTAATGTTTCTTTTTGTGCTGCAGTCATTTATATATCTCCAATTAGCAAAGTGTCTGCGTTATGCACTTAATATGGGGGGAGCTAATAGAACTTCAAGGGAAAAAATTAAAAAATGTAATGTTAATTCACACTAAAATGGGCTTGGGCAATGGATGTGAATTGCTTGATTTGTAGTGGGATGTTCAAAAAACAGATCGCTTGCATGCAACTGTAGACGTTTTGATAGCTTTTCACTGTGTGCACTCTTATACAGGTCGCACCCTAAAATAGGGTGGCCTATAAAATGACTATGTATGCGTAGCTGATGAGTACGCCCAGTCAAAGGAGAAAAGCGTACATAAGTTCTAACAGGGCTAGCAAGGCGCTTTATAACGTTAAACTCGGTAACAGCTGGCTTCCCCTCTAGTTTACAAATTTTTACTCGCGGAAATAACTGTGTGTCTTTAGCAATGGGCGCATCAATTTGCCCTCTATCTTCGCTTATACACCCCTGCAACATTGCTACATAATGCTTTTTTACACTGCGTAATTGAAACTGCTTATTTAAACGCTTTGAGCTCACATCGTTTAGGCTTACAAGCATTATTCCCGATGTGCCTAAATCTAATCGATGAACTAATTTAGCGTTTAAAAAGGACGGCGTTAACCCTTTTTGCCCATTTACTAGACGATAATGTACTGAGTCCCAGTTTTCTGGATTTTTCCCTGATAAACTCAGCAAGCCACTGGGTTTATTAATGACTAAAATATCGTTATCTTGATACAAAATACTAAACGTATCTATGCATTTTGGCGCTATAAAATTATCGACAATAGGGTTTGATTGGCTGCTTTTCATGCCTATTAGTCATTATCTTTAGAGTAAAGTAGTTTTAAATCTAACACTCGTTCACGCAGGTTATCCGCTTTTGCTTTATTTGCCGCAACAGGCTCACCAACAGATACAGAGACTAACGACCACTTTAAACGAGGTAATTGCCACTTTGTTTTTCGGCTAAACATACTGCCCCAAAGCCCACCTAAATGCACAGGCACAACAGCAACAGGCGTTCGCTCAATTATTCTCTCTATACCTCTTCTAAACATATCAACACAGCCATCACCTGTTAATTTACCCTCAGGGAAAATACCCACAAGCTCGCCGCGTTCAAGTGCCTCTGCAACATCGTCAAACGCCTTTTTAAAAGCTTCAGGGTTTGATTTTTCGCTATCAATCGGTATTGCTTTAGCCATTTTAAATAACCAGTGCAGAGCAGGAGAATAATAAATTGGCGCAAAAACCATGAAACGAATTGGTCTTGGTGACGCTGCTAAAATAAACATCCAATCAACAAAGCTGACATGATTGGCAACGATAACCGCTGCACCTTCCTCTGGTATATTTATTTCGCCTCTGGTTTTCACGCGATACATGCAAATAGCTAAAATATAGATAATAAAACGCAAGAAAAACTCAGGTACTTTGGTATAAATATACAATGAAATCAGTAAGTTTAACCCTGAAAGTAAAAGCAATAATTCTGAGATACTCCACTCTAAAATAGACAATGTCACAATACTTAAAATGGCACTGCACACCATAAACAGTGCATTAAGTACGTTGTTAGCGGCAATAACACGAGACCGACACGCCTCTTCTGTTCTTTGTTGTATCAAAGCATACAAAGGAACAGTATAAAAACCTGATGCTATACCAATACCGGCCATCCACACAAAGTGCCAGCGCATATCGCCAGTATTTAATACCTGCTTTAAGGTTAATAATTCATCGATTTGCACACCATAACTTAAAATAGCGGGCTCTGTACTGAGCAAGTATAAAAATAGGGTAATTAAGATGGCACCAAAGGGCACAATGCCTAACTCAATACGCGAACGCGAAAGCTTTTCACATAATAAAGAACCAATAGCAATACTTAACGAAAATACCACCAGCGCACTGGTTACTACTAATTCGTTACCGCCCATTACGTGCTTAACATAGTTTGGTAATGTAGTTAGCACAATGGCGCCTATTAACCAAAACCAGCTTATACCTAAGACTGATTTTCCAACAGACTCTGTTTGCGAATTAAGTGCTGAAAACACATTTTTTGTAGAGGTATAAATATTGTAGGTAAACGCTAAGTTAGGTTCATTCGCTGCACTTATTGGTATAAAGCGGCTACTCACATAACCTAATACTGCGAGCACGAATACAGCAATGCTAATAATTTCGGGGCCTACGTTTTGCGTAATGTAATAAGTCCCAAAAATAGTCCCTAGTAAAATGGCAACAAAGGTACCCGATTCAACTAACCCATTCGCTTTTGTTAATTCGTTCGGGGCAACGTGCTGCGGTAAAATAGAATATTTTAACGGACCAAAAAATGTACTTTGAAACCCCATGAAAAATATAGTGGTGAGCATAAGCCAAATAGACTGGGTATAAATAGATAGTGCCCCTACAACCATAATAGGAATTTCGCAAAGTTTTACAAACCTGATTAATTTTGATTTTTCTGTTTTCTCAGCAAGCTGCCCTGCCATACCCGAAAATAAAAAAAACGGTAAAATAAATAAGCCTGCTGCTATGTTTGAATAGAGCGCACCATCGGCCAATGTTGCAGCTTGAAAAACCAGTAAAATAAGCACCGACTGCTTATAGACATTATCGTTAACGGCAGAAAAAAACTGGGTAATAAACAAAGGTAAAAATCGCTTACTATTAAGTAAGCCGCTTTGATTTGTTGAATGCGTTTTCATTGTGATCCTTACGTTTTAACTCTAAATAAACCTATCTCAAAAAGGGCTTTGATTACTTAGCCGTCAAATTAACTGCATACTATTTTTAGCTAGCTTACCTTAAAAACAAAAAAGCCTACATAAATTAATTACGTAGGCTTTTACATATCTTTTCAAACAGTCGCTTTAATGAACTATTCTTGTGTAACCACGCGGCGACCACTAAATGCATGCATTAGGGTTCTACCATCAACTAAATCAAGTTCGCCTCCAACCGGAATACCGTGCGCTATTCGCGAGGCGCCCACATTATTTTTGTGGCAAAGCTGGGCAATATAATGCGCAGTCGTCTCACCCTCAACACTAGGATTAGTTGCTAGTATTACTTCGTTAATGCCGCCTTGAGAAAGTTTTTGCTCTAAAACATCTAAGCCTATTTCTTTAGGGCCAATACCATCAATGGGTGATAAATGCCCCATAAGGACAAAATATAAACCTAAATACTGACCCGTTTGCTCAATGGCAAGTACATCAGTAGGCGACTCAACAACACATAACGTACCGCTGTCTTGGCGTTTTGTGCTCAAGCAAATGTCACACTGAGGTTGCTCACAAAAAGTTCGGCACGTTTGGCAATGACCTATTGCTGTCATTGCCTTAGTAAGCGCGCTACCTAGTTGTGTACCACCTTTGCGATCACGTTCAAGCAAATGGAATGCAATACGCTGTGCAGACTTTGGGCCAATACCCGGTTGACACCGCAATGCTTCAATAAGCTGATTTAAACTATCTGAAAGTTGCATTGTTTGTTAAAACGGCATTTTCATACCTGGTGGTAATTGCATACCGCCAGTTACTTTGCTCATTCGTTCTTGCGTTTCTTCAGCTACACGGCGCACAGCATCGTTACATGCCGCTGCAAGTAAGTCTTCAATCATGTCTTTGTCGTCTTCCATAAGGCTTTCATCAAGCTCTACGCGACGAACATTGTGGTTACCAAGCATGGTTACTTTAACTAAGCCTGCACCCGCTTCACCAACAACTTCCATTGTTGCAATTTCGTCTTGGGCTTTTTGCATGCGCTCTTGCATTTGCTGCGCTTGCTTCATCATGTTACCCATTCCACCTTTAAACATAATTTTCTCTCTTTCTTTTAATCTTTAATTGTCATGAAGATAAGGGCGATTGTATGTAATTACAATGCCTGAATACTGTTTTCGTCAATTTCGGCGCTAAATAACTGTTGAAATTGTACTATGTTTTCGTCACTTGTGATCACATCTATTGCTTGCTGATGGCGCCCTGCATCTATTTTTTGTTGAATTAAATAAGGCGAATCGATAACCCCTTGAGCAAATTTTATACTCAGCGACACATTGTGATCGTAAATACTCGATAATGCGGCATCAAGTTTTTGACGAAGCATTGGCGTATCTAGGTGTTTTTGCGATTCATCAACATCTATATGTAAGTTACTTCCCTGCTTCGTAAAAATTGAATGCAGCGCAAATTGGCGCATTCGTCCACCCAGCCCCATACGTTTTATCAAATAAGCCCACTCGTCTTGCTGATGAGCAAACTTTATTTCACTTATTGGGCTTTGAAAATCATCTGGAACCGGAATACTTTCCTCTTGTGGAGCTGGAGCAGGCACACTTTGAGGATTAATTTGTTCTAGTAACTCAGGCGCTAAATTTTCAGTGATTGTTTGATGCTTAGCTTTAAAATCAACTTTTTGTGCTTTTGTAGCGACTACACTGGGGCGTTTTGCTTGGCTCCCGCTAACAGGGAGCTCAGACTTTTTTTCATGCTCGCCTGTATTATAGTCATCCCACGGCGGTGGGTTAGTCGATTGCACAGAAGCCGCGTGTGGGTGTTCTGTGTTTTCAGAATGAGTGTGTATATCTGTATTAGTGGATTCACTTTGCTCTACAATTGGCGAACCAACCAGCCTGTTACTTTGCTCATTATTATCAGCTTCAGGCTTTTCAGACACTGGCGGCTGAGCTGTATTATTACCTGATAACCTGCCTGAACCTGATATATTTCTGTCACGTAAGATGCGTGCAATGGCCGATTGTGCCTGAGACTCTTTATCATGCAGTGAAGGTGCATCCAAAGAGACTGGAGCGCTTGGAGTTTCAGCCTGTTGCGTTGTACTTTGAGTTTGAGGATTAAAGCCTTGATCTAGCGCGCTACTCATTACATCATCGAATTGTGCAGCTAATGTTTGCTCTACATCATTGTGCTGCATGTACGCTTCATTTTCGCTGTTACGCTGTGCTTGCTCATCACTTATTTGCTTCGCAGGTGTATTTTGGCTCGTTTCAGTTTGAGCCTCTTCGTTTTTAACCTGTAAATGGGCTACGTGATCAGAATCAACAGGCGTGTCAGTAACAGTGGGGGTTACTTGCTCATGCTGTTCTGCACTTATAATCGATTTTTCAGCTGGTTGCTGTACAGCGCTTATGTCGCTGTGTTTAGCTGCGTTATTAGTACTTTCAGGCTTATTTTTACTTAAAATATCACGCAGTGCATTGGCTCGGCTTTCAGTATTACCTGCCGGCAATTGAGGCGTGCTTATCTCGTCCTGCTGGTTTTCGTTTCCTGCAGGCTGAAATGCAAGTAACCTCAGCAAAATCATTTCGAACCCTAAACGTGGCTCAGGGGCCCATTGTAAATCTTTTTTACCGTTTAAAAGTAACTGGTAATAAACCTGCACTTGCTGTGCACTTGTGTGCTCTGCAACGTGCTTTATGTAATCAGCATTGGTCTCATCAAGCCCAGCAGCTTGAGGCACTAATTGGGTAAGCTGGGTTAAGTGCGTTAATGAAATTAAATCATCAAGTAACGCTATATAATTTGGGTTTTTGCTCGCTACATTTGCTATTTCGCTCATGAGCGCAGCGCCATCTTGACTTAGTAATGCTGCTAATAAACTTTGGCTGTAGTGTGTATCCATTAAACCAAGCATAGCTTGAACCGCTTGATTATTAATATCACCATTCGTTTGTGCTATAGCTTGATCGGTTAAGCTAAGCGCATCGCGCATACTGCCATCTGCAGCTTTTGCAATAACGCTAAGTGCATCGTTATCAAAGCGCAGTTGTTCTTGAGTCAAAACGTGTTGAAGCTGTGTTTTAATTTCACTTTGCGATAAGGCGTTTAAATTAAACTGTAAACATCGCGATAAAATAGTAACGGGTAACTTTTGAGGATCGGTGGTTGCGAGTAAAAATTTCACATGCTCTGGCGGTTCTTCAAGCGTTTTTAAAAGCGCATTAAAGCTATGCTTTGAAAGCATGTGAACTTCATCTATTAGGTATACTTTGTAACGCCCGCGCGTAGGTGCGTATTGAACGTTATCAAGTATTTCACGCGTATCTTCTACTTTAGTACGAGAGGCAGCATCAATTTCTAGCAAGTCAATGTAGCGCCCTGCTTCAATATCTGTACAGCTACTACATTGCCCACAAGGAGATGCCGAAATACCTTCGTCGCAATTTAAGCTTTTTGCAAAAATACGCGCAATAGTTGTTTTACCAACACCTCGGGTTCCAGTGAATAAATACGCGTGGTGCAGTCTATTTTGTGTAAGCGCATTAACAAGCGCTTGTTTAACATGAGACTGCCCAACCAATTCATGAAAGGTTTGTGGACGCCATTTTCTCGCTAGAACCTGATAACTCATCGATTATTCGCCTTCGAATTCAACCAACTTTAAGATTTTGATACCCATTTTTTCTATGCGTTGTTCGCCACCTAATTCAGGCAATGATACAACAAATGCTGCATCAGTAGCCTCACCGCCTAACTTATTAACTAGTTTAGCAGTCGCTTCGATAGTACCGCCAGTTGCTAGAAGGTCATCAACAAGAAGTACTTTGTCACCGGGTACAATTGCATCAACATGAAGTTCTAGCGTGTCTTCACCGTATTCTAGTAGGTAATCTTGGCGAATAACTTCGCGCGGTAATTTGCCAGGCTTACGCACTGGAATAAAAGGAATACCTAAAGCATAAGATAAAGGCGCACCAAAAATAAAGCCACGTGATTCTGTGCCAATAATTTTTGTAAAACCTTGGTCTTTATATTCGGTTATAAACGCATCAATAGTAGCCTTGAACGCTTCAGGGTTGGCCATTAATGTAGTTACATCGCGAAACATAATGCCCGCTTTAGGATAATCAGCAATTGTTGCAATGCTGTTTTTAATAATTGCTGGTGTTACTTGAGTCATAAGTTTTACTGCTCAATGGTTGATATTACAAAGCAGGTGATTATAACCTTAAGTGAACTTTAATTGCGAGTTTGCTGTGACTTTAACGAAAATATTGAACAGTTATAGAGGATAGAAAAGCAAAGCATTAAGGCTGATGCTGACAACAGCCTTAAACTATAAATACGTTTTAGGTTAAGCTAGTGATCCAACCTAAAATTGCATTTAAACAACCAATACCTGCAAATACCGCTAGAAAAGCAATAAAATAAGTAGCGTTAAACGGATCTTTAAAATCTTTATCATCTGACATAGTACAACCTTTTATTAAGCACGATAAATAAGGCTGCCATGATAGACGATGTAAAAACATCAATAAAGGCCTTAATCTTGATTTTTTGTCACGATTACACCGCGTTCAATCAGCGCATTGAGTGTCACAAGCGCCCCTTGTGTTATTTGCTCTTCGTTAAACTGAGGAGCCTGCATAATCACCTGTTGGCAGAGGTTATCAAATGTAATGCCCTCAACGCTTTCAATGATAGAGAGTAATAAAGCCGTCATTGAATTAGTTGCTAAAAACTGTACTTCATCTTCTTCATCTCTATAAACAACAAAATAGTTAGGTACAGTCGATGGTTCTTTTGGCCGGACTTGGTCACTTATAGTTTGCACTGGATATTGGTAACTCAAATTTCTCGCTACGCTTGATAGAAATAATGGACTTTTAGTTAACGCTGTTTGTTGTAGTTTTCTCTCATTAGGATCTTCGTTAGCTATTGAAACGTCAAGCTCTATCCATTCATAATGCGCAAGTTCTAACATAAAAGCAGGGTCATCTTTTTTCATTTTATAACTACTGGATAAGTAATTAATAAACTCCCCTGCTATATCTAAAAAGTATGGTGATTGACAATCATATTCACTAAAAAACTGTCTGATCAATTTGTTCCATTGTTTGTCACTATAAAGCGTTTTTAACACTGGATAACCGGAAGAAATGAATCCCTCTATGTTATTAAAGAATAGGTCGCGATATATAGCCATGCGTCTATCTTCAATATCAGTTGGCTTTTTATTTTTTTTTGGTTCACGTATGTGCGCCATAAATTCATTTTGAACATCTATAAAACTCATAGCTGGATACTCATTACTGTCTGATTCGCGTTAACTTCAAGCTCGTTGTTTTGAAAGCTCAGGATTTAGATACTTTTGTTGCAACTGAATAATAATATCAAGCTCTTTAGTGAGTACATTTATCTCTGGAATATTAAAATCTCGCTCAAGAAGCGTTGGAAATACACCATGTAACTTATAAGCTTTATCAAGCAACTCCCAGACTGGATCAATAACATCGGCGCCATGAGTATCGACTATTAAATCATTAGCCTCATTATAATGTCCCGCAACATGCCCATAAGCGATACGTTTTGTAGGTAAGCCAGCTAAGAAAGTATTTGCGTCATAACCATGGTTTATCGAATTAACATAAATATTATTTACATCAAGCAACAATTTACAATCTGCTTGCTCTAAAATTTCAGTTGTAAATTCAAGTTCAGATAACTCTTGGCCTGGCGCACCGTAGTAAGATACATTTTCCATCGCAATAGGTCGTTCAAGAATGTCTTGCACTTGCTTAATTCGGGGGACAACATGCGCTATTGCCTCTTCGGTAAAAGGGATGGGCATTAAATCATACATATGGCCTTGACCAGAGCAATAACTCAAATGCTCACTAAACATTTTAATGTTGTGCTGATCAAAAAAGACTTTTAGCGATTTAATAAATTCAATATCAAGCGGCTCTGGCGAACCTATTGATAAAGACAAGCCATGACATACAAAATCATTAGCATCGGTTAATGTTTTAAACTGCTTTTTAAATCGGCCGCCCAGTTTTAACCAATTCTCAGGCGCAACTTCTAAAAAATCAATTTGCTTTGGAACGTGTTCTAATAACTCATCTAGCATTTCACGGCGCAAACCTAAGCCAACCATTCCAAATTCCGAACTGTGCATTTGTGTCATAACTGCCTCTACTATTAACAAAAAAGGGCCCGTGGCCCTTTAGCATAACTTAATTAAATTAAGAAATTAACGGCCACCACATTTACCTTCGCCGCACTTGCCTTCTTTTTTACCTTTTGCGTCGCCGCCACATATGACTACACCTCACAAGACAACTTAAGAAAATGTT
>NZ_PNDV01000180.1:0-548 GCF_005930865.1 Pseudoalteromonas sp. S554
GTATTACAACAGGCATCAAGTTCGATGTTAGCTCAGGCTAATCAGCAACCACAAATAGCTCTTTCTTTATTATAAGGAATAAAGCACAACAGCCATTTGATTAGGTCAGAATAATTCTGGCCTTTTTTATTGCTACTCTTATTTATTATATTCGAACAAACTCAAAATCGGATTGTTAATATTTAAGATGTGTTGATTTTTATGGATTTAAATCTATTTAAGTTCGGGGCGCTTTAATTGTCGCACGGGTTTTACGACTTAATGGAATTAGTAGTAATCGATGAAATATAACCTTTAAATATCAGAATTTTACATCTAACTCTTTATTCTCAAATTTTTGTAGAAAACAATTAAACACTAAGCAGCCTATTGCAAAATTAATAACCAAAGTTCAACATGCTTGTATTTTGTGATAGTCAATTTAAGTATTCCTTATTTGACCTAGGCTTAATTTTCTTTTGGGTTCTACTGGTTGTTAAAAATTATTATTGGCTAAAGTTATCATAAGGGTGAATGGGAGTAATGCAGAAAAAATTAAAGTATATTTT
>NZ_PNDV01000181.1:0-1579 GCF_005930865.1 Pseudoalteromonas sp. S554
AAATGAGACGAGCCGAGCTACTTAATTACTTTTCTAAAAGCGCAGCGTCTCTAAACCTCTTTTTGAATAATAGGCTTTTAGGGCTTTAATGCACAAAGAGGAGCGAATGAGGAGTAAATGAGTAGTCAAAGCGCGAAGTAAAATTGCATCTACAAATATTTAAATTACGGTTGCCTATAATTTAAAAAGCGGTGGTGCTTGCAAAACAATGAGGCAATTAATGCCATTAATCGCCTCATTGAATGAGGCAATTAAATCATATAGACTGAAGTTAACTAACTTAAGGGCTAAAGACTATGTGGATATGGCAACAACAAAACTGGCCAAACTTTACGTGGGATTATGCGTCGCTTGCTCCCTTACTAAGTGAACTTTCATATAACCATGGCTTATTAGTGGGCCGTATGGGCGTGCAAAGTGCCCATCAAAAGCAGCAAGCTCTTGATACTTTATTAGCAAATATTATTCACTCTAGTGCGATTGAGGGCGAAAAGCTTAATGCATTTTCGGTTCGCTCTTCGCTCGCTAAAAAGCTCAATATTAACGAGAAGCCTTATCCCACAACTGTGCAAAGCGACAATCTTGCAGAAATTATGCTTGATGCAATAACTAACACAGATTCAGCGCTTGGTTTAGAAAGGGTGCTTAACTGGCATCGTTTACTATTTGCCGATGAGCAAAGCTTGTTTACTAAGATTGAGGGCGGGCAGTTGCGTGGTGACGAGCCAATGCAGGTTGTATCAGGGCGTTTAGATAAACCGGTATTACATTTTACAGCGCCACCTAAAAAGTTAATAAACAAAGAGCTGTCGCTATTTTTTGATTGGTTCAACAACACGCAAAACGATCCACAAATAGACCCTTTTATTCGTGCTGCTATCGCACACTTATGGTTTGTAACAATACATCCGCTTGAAGATGGTAATGGGCGAATAACACGGCTTATAACCGATCTGGCTTTAGCACAAAAGTATGCTCAGTCTATCCGGTTATATGCTATGTCGGTGGCTATTTTAGACGATCGAAAAAGCTACTACGAGGTGCTAGAAGCCACGCAGCGTGGCGGGCTTTGTATAACACAGTGGATTAAATGGTTTTTAAATACGCTTAATAATGCGATACACCATACGCTTAAAAATATTGAGCAAACAGTTTTTAAAACTAATTACTGGGCAAGTAAAGAGCAAACAAAACTAAGTGAGCAACAAGTAAAAGTAATTAATAAATTACTCGATGGCCAATTTGAGCACGGAATTAGTGCCAGTCAGTATCAAAAGGTAGCTAAAGTCAGTCGTGCGACTGCCACACGGCATTTAGCCGATTTACAAACATTAGGTTTCATAACAAAAACAGCTGCCGGTGGGCGCAGTACACGTTACACAGTTGCTCAATGAGGCAATTAAATGGCTATTTGACTCATTGATTGAGGCAAATAGGTGTGTTTAAGTTAAACGAGTAGTGCTGAATGCTTTAATTAAAGCGAAAGGTAAACTTTCGTCCATAAATTAAAAGCTTTGCTTTTAGGGCTTTAATGCACAAAGAGAAGCGAATGAGGAGTAAATGAGAAGCCAAGTGATTG
>NZ_PNDV01000182.1:0-6025 GCF_005930865.1 Pseudoalteromonas sp. S554
GAATCTCTCCGCCCCTGCCATTTCTTCTTTACATCGTATTTATTAATTCTTATATTATCTTACTTCCTCATTTCATCGAGTCGTTATGCATTCACGGTACGCAGCTGTTTTTGATATTGAAAATCTCGAATTAAATACTCATTTTCGACCAGCAAATGCTGAACCCCTTAGAAATAATGTTGAAAAAGAATTAACGCCTGCTTCATTTGAATCCCTCGAGCTTTCTAGCCAATTACTTGCAGATATTAATCGTGCAGCAGTGCCTGTAGCTATAAATAGCGTGGTGAAAAGCAAGCACATACAATTAACGGGTGATCAGCTTGAATTGCCATCCCCACAGCTAAATGCAACCGATAAACGTGCTTTGTGGGCTTTAATAAGTGAACACCTTGATAAACTTTAAACCTGTAAATAACGATGCCGTAGAAGCGCTTATAGCTATTGAAAACGCGTGTCATAGTCATCCTTGGACTTTAAAAACGATGAGTTCATGTATTGGTGGGCGTTATTTTAATTTAGCCGCCTTTGATGGTGACCTACTCGTTGGTTTTTATATTGGTGAAAAGGCGGGGCCTGATTTTACGCTTATGGATATATGCGTGACGCCCAAGCACCAAGGTAAGGGGATTGCTAAGCAGCTATTGAGTAAATTTATAGAGCACGGTGAGCAGCAAAATGCCGAAAATTTATTTTTAGAAGTGCGGGAGTCAAATACGCGTGCAATCAAGCTTTATGAGCAAGCTGGGTTTATAGAGATGTCGGTACGAAAGAATTATTACCCAAGTGATGATGCAACTAAAAACGGTTTTGAAGATGCTATTTTAATGGGTATGGCATTAAGCTTAGGGTTTATGTAATTCTTTTTAGTTGCAGGCAGCCAACTGTTTTATTTTGAGTTAATAGCCTGCTGTATTGCCACTATTACTGAGTTTATAATTTCATCTCTTTGTGATTTATCGTTACTTTTTAGGTTTTCTTCAAGGTTGCCAGCGCTTTTGTAAATGGCATCAAAGTTAAAACATCCTGCGCTGCCTTTAACACTATGCGCAACTGCTTTTAGGCTTTCCCAATCTTGTGCATGGTGAAATGTTTTTATTTGTTCCAAATAACTGGGTAAGTTTGCTAAGTAATTATCAGATATCTGTTGAAACTTTTCACTTTTTAACAAGTCATCCCACTTATTTTGATTATCCTTTTCAAGGTGCAAGTAGCTAACAAGTACGTTCTCGAGGGCATCTTTATCTATTGGTTTTCCAAGCGCTTTGTCGCAGCCAGCTTCTATATAGGTACCAATATCGTGATTCATTACGTTTGCGGTAAGTGCAATAATGGGACCGTCGTAAGCAGCATGTCGTAGCATTTTGGTGGCTTCAAGCCCACCCATGACGGGCATTTGCATATCCATAATAATGAGTTGATAGTCGTTTACTAGCGCCATTTCTACGGCTTGTGCACCATTATTAGCTATGTCAGGCTCAAGCCCCCAAGTTTGCAACAGCAACTTAATTAGTAGCTGATTATCTGGGTTATCTTCAGCAACCAAAATATTTGCGTCAAAGCTGTTAGTCGCAAATGATAATAGAGGGTCTTTTTCAGGGGTTAATTGTGCATGATCGACAAGCAGCTCAAGCTCGGGTGTTTTGCCTTTTAAGTGGCAAGCAGCACTAATTGAAAATTCACTTCCTTCGCCCACTTCGCTTTCTAGTTTTATGTCGCCACCCAATAAATTTGCCAGATTTTTGGATATACATAATCCTAACCCAGTACCACCAAAGCGACGTGTAGTTGTCGCATCTGCTTGTTCAAACGGTTTAAATACACGAGAAATTTGATGCTCAGACATACCAATACCGGTGTCGGTTATTACAAACTCAATGAGGTTGCTTTTAGCATGATAATGCACACAAATAGAGACATGCCCTTGCTCTGTAAATTTAACGGCGTTGTTGGCCACATTAATTAAAATTTGTTTTAAGCGTGTTACATCAGTGTATATAGTTTGCGGTATTGGTAAGTCAAAAATAATATTAAGTTCTAAACGCTTTTCTTGCGCCAGTGGCGTTATGATTGACTCAATATCATGGATTAACTGCACAACGTTCACAGAGGCTTGCTCTACAGCTAATTTTTCAGCTTCAATTTTAGATAAATCCAAAATATTGTTAATGAGTTCAAGTAAGTGCTTTGAGTTTCGTAAAATAGTACTTAAATGTTGTTTGTCGTTTACTATTTTATCGTTATGTAGCAACTGCTCTGTAAAGCCCATAATAGCGGTGAGAGGGGTTCGTATTTCATGACTCATGTTTGCTAAAAAACGACTTTTAAGTTGGTTAGCTTGCTCTGCTTGAGTAATAGCGAGTTCAAGTTGGCTATTCATAGACTCAAGCGCTTGAGTTCGGCTTTCCACCTTGTCTTCTAGGTGATGTTTGTATTCTTCGAGTTGTTGTTGATAGTGCCTAATTTGATTAACCATGTGGTTAAAGTCGTTAAACAGTATGCCTACTTCGTCATCGGTATGAGCGGGTAAGCTTACTGCTAAGTCACCGTCACCTACTCGGTGACTGGCTGCACCTAATAGCTCTATTGGATTTAACAATAGGTTACGTACAACAACAAATATCAAGATAGGTAACGAGATCACTGAAATAATAACAATCAGACCCGTAATTAAGCTAATGGCTTTGCCCGACTGATGAAGTACCGCTTTGGGAATTGTTGATACGTAATAATAGCCGCCGCTCATTTGTACGGCAAAAATCATACGTTCGATTTTATCAATGCTCGATAACTCAATGGTAGAAAGTGAGCCTATGTCGGCTAAATCGCGAACCTTATTAAGTTCATATTCGCTAATGTACTGGCCTCGTAAATTATAATTAGAGCTAAATAGTATTTTACCGTCTTTGGTCAACAATAAATTGAGCGTATTGTTATAAGGCGCTTCTAAAATACTGGTATTTAAAATTGAAGGCTCAACATTTACAACAATAAACCCCAGTTGTTGTGGACGTTTTAGGTAATAACCCACGCTGTCTATTCGTTGCACAAAATACAGGCTGGTTGTGCCGTCGGGTTTTTGAACCATAAACTGCTGTTGGCTCAAATTGCTTTGTATAACCTGATTAAAAAAGGGGTAGTTTTTAGGCGCTATGGTTAAATTATTTGAATGATAGGCGTCACTTTTACCACTAGCCGACACTAGATTTATACTAATAATGTCAGGGTAGGCTTCGCTGTAACTGGCAAATACATCCATTAGAGCGCCAAGCCTGCGCGTATAATTTCCGTCTAAAAGTGCGTCATTGGCCAAAAAGTCGTTAAGTACCGGAGAGCGAGAAAGTAGCTTAGTGGTAGAGTGGAATGAGTCTATGTAGTTAAACGCTTTTTGTTGTTGCTGCTCAACAAAGCGGCTCATGATTAGATCGGCTTGTTTTTGCGTAGAGTTAGTTACATTAGTTAACGTAAACCCACCTAAAAATAGCAGGGGCAATATAACAAGCGGGGTTATATACCATAATAATCTAATGCTTAACTTACTGGTTTTCATTAACTAACTAATATCCTTGACGCAATCTTTTTATAGTATGCGTTACAAGTTTATTAAACAAGCCTGCGCTTAACTCATCGCTAAAATATAAACTTTAGTTAGAGGTAACTTCCCCTTTATGCGTAGGTTTTAATTACTTAATTAAGTAAAAGTTTTTATTTTGCTTGAGTCAAATTACAAACTAAACGGCCTGAGTTTAAATATTGATAAAAAAGATCAGTTAATAACTAACCATTGATTGTTTAAAGGGTCAAGATCAGCGAAAATAGTCTTTAATTACGATTAACATAACGGATCGCAAACTAGGAGCTAATTTACTCTTGGTTTTGGTGTGTTGAGGTTTCGGGGTTTAGCAGTTTTAGCCTTTAAACGTCTGCACACTTTATGGTGATATTATCCGTATTCAAACTATAAGAACTTTTTAATGGCAGACCAAAATCTCCTTAGCGAAATAAATAAACGACGTACTTTTGCAATTATATCTCACCCTGATGCCGCCCAGCCTTTCAACGCTTAAAATCACCTTTCATTGCACACCACAATCACATCTCTACGTACTGAATTTAAAGGCTTTTTGTCTTTTTCTCGTTTCTTTGCTTTTCAATGATGTTCAAGCGTAACCTCGGAAAGTGTGTACAAACTTGAGTACAAATCGCCATATTTACCGTTTTTAGCCAAATTCCATGACACAAACCTAGCTGTAGGCCTTGTGTCTACTGGGTTTTAGCCAAAACTTGCCTATATTTTTTATGCCGAAAATCGAGAAATGATGGTAAGACGTTCGCGATTATCTCTAATTGTTTGCTGGTTGAGTTGGTTACCGGTTGCTTTCTTGCTGTCCTAAAAGTTCATTTGTATGGACCTGATCTTCTGAACAAATCATGCATCTTTCTGACCATCAACAAACGATGAATCAGGCGATGATAGCTTTACATTGATTTTCAGGAGAATGCAGATGACAGCAGTAGCGCACCAAGTAACCCCTTTTCTCACGTCTTACGAAGTTATGGCTCGTTACCACATTAGCTATACGACGCTCTGGCGAAGAATAAAAGATGGCAGCTTGCCTCAACCTCGTATCAACCGAAATACACGAAACAAGCTTTGGCACATTGAAGACTTGGAGGAGTATGAGAACAGTGAAGGTTGAGCAGGGTTTAAAGTGTTAAGGGCAAAGTACAGCCCTTAACCTCTTAACAGTATTATTCGTTGATGTTGTCAGGCTTGTCGTGATTTGGATTGTTTCGGGCGTACTCCACACCATTGCGCTTGTAAATGTGCGTGTCTGGATGTTTACCTTCCTTAACTTCACGAACCAGTGTTTTTCGACTTACTTCGCCGCGCCCTGTAATTGTGTAGCTATCATTTCCACCATTTTTACCGCCATTGCCGTTGATACTTGAACCTTTCGCCATCTGGAATCCTCAATAAATTGAATCTAACTGGTTGTTCATTCAAGAACAGCAATGGAACCAGGGTTTCACTTCCTAAAGCACTACAAAATACATGTGGTTTCAAACTGAGAAACTCAAGAGTTCAGGCTGAAAAATGATCAGATTAAACCCTGGTGATAGCTATGCGGCTTAAGCCTAGTTTTAAAGCGACCAGTCAAAAAACAACATTGAGAAGGTTTTTGACATGGTCACAATTAGGAATACCAATCTACTGGTAGCGACAAATTCTTACTGTCCGAAACGCCAGTTGAATGGAAAGCCTGTCGGCTCGATGATGGTTTCTAGTTGTTGATACCAAACGTCGTAAGCATGACGCATTTCATCCAGGTACTGATATTGGTTGTAGATAGCATCCAACCCTTTTTTGCTGTGGCCAATCATCAACTCGGCAACTTCTTGCGTCGTGATGGCCGACATTCGTGTTCGCATCGTTCTTCGAAGATCATGCATAGACCAATGTTCCATCTCAACACCAAGCGACCTGCGAGCCCAGATTTTCACATTGTTAGGAATAGTGGTATCAAAGCCATTTGTGGCAAGATCTTCTTGTCCGTTCGCGGGAAACAAGTAAGTTGATTTGCTCATCTGCATCGCCAGTTCAATCAGCTCAATAGCAGGCCTAATCAATGGCCGCATGATTGGCGCTCCAATTTTCTCACCTTGTTTACGGATCTCTATAGGCACTGTCCACATTGCAGATTGCAAGTCAAAGTGATGCTTTTCAGCTTGAATGAGTTCGCCCTTGCGACCGCCCAATAGCAGAAGCAGTTTTATGTAGATGCGGTTCTTCTCAGTGATTTTTGACTCGTGCAAATAGCGCCAAAGTATCCTGATCTCGTTGTCATTTAGCACCCGAGTTCGTTTGCCTTTCTTACCGCCGACCTTTTTTGCTGTGATCCCAGCGGCAGCGTTAATTTCCAAAATTGGTTCATCAATCAGCCAGTCATAAATCATGGGGTTTTAGTGGTTGTATATGCCTTTTGACATATATCCTATCTTTTTTCACTGTTAGTGCATCATTCTT
>NZ_PNDV01000183.1:0-420 GCF_005930865.1 Pseudoalteromonas sp. S554
ACCGCTGCCCTTCATCAGGCTGAAACCATGCGAAAGAATAAACTAAATGTGGTACACTCATGCTTTAACACTCCCTGATAACATAACGCCCATTTAATGGGCAAAAAAATGTTGGCTAAAATTTTGAGGAACGAAAAAAGCCAACTGTTTTTGTCCCTGTTTAAATGCTTGTTATGTGTTTACTTTAATACCAAGCTGAAATTACGTGCACCGTTGCCTGTGCGTTTAACCGAGTTTTTTGAGCCACTCACAAATGCTAAAACCGACATTAATAGCTTTGCATTTACGAAGTAAAAATAGCGCAAAGCTTATTAGTGAGTAAACCTAAACCAGTTTGGCGAAAATTACACACCAAACCTAAAACGCTATTTATGTGCGACGAAATAACAACAAACACAAAAATAATTTAGCCATATTTGC
>NZ_PNDV01000184.1:0-414 GCF_005930865.1 Pseudoalteromonas sp. S554
AGAATATTGTAAATATTAGCAGATTTATAATATGAATTCTAATTTACTTTTCAATTTCTTCTCTGTGGTGATAATCGTGTTTTATCCACTTTATCGTTTAGGTTAAAAATATAACCTTAAGAAAATTTTGACCACCGAGAACACCGAGGCGCTTCGCGCTACACTGAGGAAACATACTATTTTTTAGTATCTTCTCCTGTACTTCTCATTGTCTTCTCTGTGGTGATAATCGTGTTCTATTTATTTTACAATTTAGGTAAAAAATTTAACCGCTAGACAATTTCAACCACCGAGAACACAGAGGCGCTTCGCGCTACCGGAGTTTTTCAAGTTAGTTGTCGCCTCAAGTTAAATTTTATGCCGCCCGCATTTCTTCTTTTTTCTCAGGGTTTAAATTTACTTCATTTATCATTG
>NZ_PNDV01000185.1:0-394 GCF_005930865.1 Pseudoalteromonas sp. S554
CCCAACCAACGACTTTACGTGCAAATAAATCAATAACAACGGCTAAATAAGCCCAGCGATTACCTACCCAAATATACGTCACATCACCGCACCACACGGTATCTGGCTCAACAACATCAAACTGCCTATCTAGCAAATTTGGGATTTCAAGATGCTCATTACTACCCCTTTTATATTGATGTTGTGGTACTTGGCAGCTCTCTAGTTTTAGTTTAATCATGAGCTTAGCGGCGCGATAACGGCTTAATTCAAAACCGTTATTCGTTGCAATTGCTGCGATTGTCCGTGCCCCAGCTGAGCCACCGCTCATTGCATGTATTGCTTTAACTTCAGCCTCTAGCCTTACTTGCTCTGGCGTCGGCGTTGTATCCCGTATGACCCAGTACTTATAGCT
>NZ_PNDV01000186.1:0-248 GCF_005930865.1 Pseudoalteromonas sp. S554
ATCATTTAGTCAACCAACAAAATGTTGCTCCTAATACTTAAACACAAGCCTTAAATGCGTTGAGCTTTTTATTTAAAGAAGTGATTAAAAAGCCACTCTCATTATCTTTAGGTTTTATTAAGAGCAAACAAGCAACTAAACTACCGGTAGTTTTAACGCAGCAGGAAATAAATAATTTTTTTAAAGTGTGCTCTGCGAAGCATTATTTACCCTGTGGACTACTTTATTGCAGTGGTATGCGATTAATG
>NZ_PNDV01000187.1:0-248 GCF_005930865.1 Pseudoalteromonas sp. S554
ATCATTTAGTCAACCAACAAGATGTTGCCCCTAATACTCAAACACAAGCCTTAAATGCGTTGAGCTTTTTATTTAAAGAAGTGATTAAAAAGCCACTCTCATTATCATTAGGTTTTATTAAGAGCAAACGAGCAACTAAACTACCGGTAGTTTTAACGCAGCAGGAAATAAATAATTTTTTTAAAGTGTGCTCTGCGAAGCATTATTTACCCTGTGGACTACTTTATGGCAGTGGTATGCGATTAATG
>NZ_PNDV01000188.1:0-208 GCF_005930865.1 Pseudoalteromonas sp. S554
CTTTAATGTTGAGGTAGATGATATAGTAATGGTTAAAAAGGGACGAAAAGAAAAAAACTTACCCCGATGGTATGCTATTAAATTGTGCCAAGATTTAACGGGATTAAATTTGCAGGCATTAGCAGATGTTTTTAATGTTAAACACTATTCGGCCATATCAAAAGCTGTTGGTAGATTAAATGCATTAATTATTGAGAATAAGCAGGTT
>NZ_PNDV01000189.1:0-455 GCF_005930865.1 Pseudoalteromonas sp. S554
TTGATTTAAATATTGAGAACTAGCACGATAAATTGGTTATTTCTCCATCAGCAATTTGTCATGATCGTGACAAACAGCAAACGTAATGGTTTTACCCTTTTCACTGGCATTTATCGAGCCAATGCTAAAGCAAAAAATGCAAAGTAAAATAAACACCCTACAAATCATAGTAACCTCTTATTAAAGATCTCATTAAGGGGTCAAATCTTGACTTCAGACATCAAACAACCTCGAAGCGCTTCCCACTGTAATTCAACCTGCTTATTCTCAATAATTAATGCATTTAATCTACCAACAGCTTTTGATATGGCCGAATAGTGTTTAACATTAAAAACATCTGCTAATGCCTGCAAATTTAATCCCGTTAAATCTTGGCACAATTTAATAGCATACAATCGGGCTAAGTTTTTTTCTTTTCGTCCCTTTTTATCCATTACTATATCATCTACCACAAC